>CAYMJV010000014.1:0-47545 GCA_964390545.1 uncultured Syntrophaceae bacterium | reverse complement strand
AGCAACAGGTCCCAGAAGTGAAAAGCGTCGAAACCGTTTAGACACCTTCGAGGGGATCGGTTTCTATCGATCCCCTCAAGGAGCTTATTATGGAATACCCTCGTCTTACACCGCAGGCCATCAAGATTTTAGAGAAAAGGTATCTCAAGAAGGACGCCTCGGGAAGGGTCATTGAATCTCCAGATGAGATGTTCTGGAGGGTCGCGAGGAATATTGCCGAGGCAGATAGCCTTTATGGAAATCGGATTTCCACGGAGGAACTTTCTGAAACCTTCTTTCATATGATGGCGTCCTTGGACTTTCTCCCCAACTCACCCTGTCTGATGAATGCGGGGAGAGAGCTTCAACAATTAGCCGCCTGCTTTGTTCTTCCTGTTGAAGATTCACTCGATTCCATCTTTGAGACGGTTAAACAAACCGCTCTCATTCATCAAAGCGGAGGAGGAACGGGCTTCTCCTTCAGTCACCTAAGACCGAAGGACGATTCGGTTCAGTCCACCGGCGGAATTGCAAGTGGCCCTGTTTCTTTTATGCGAGTGTTTAATATGGCGACGGAGGTGATCAAACAAGGAGGGACAAGACGGGGTGCGAACATGGGGGTGCTGAGGGTCGATCATCCGGATATCATGGAATTTATTAATATCAAAAAAGACCCGAAGGAGATGACCAACTTTAATCTCTCTGTGGGTGTCACAAAAGCCTTTATGGAAGCTCTTGGAAAAGGGGACGATTACAGTTTAATCAATCCGAGGACGAAGAAAGAGGTCCAGCGTCTTAAGGCGAAAGACGTATTGGATGCAATGGTGGATGCCGCATGGGAGACTGGAGACCCAGGGGTTCTCTTCTTGGATCGAATCAATGAGGCCAACCCCACTCCCCGACTGGGAGAGATTGAGAGCACAAATCCCTGTGGTGAAGTTCCCCTCCTTCCTTATGAACCTTGCGTCCTGGGGTCGATCAATCTATCTCACATGGTGAAGGAGAGAAATGGGAAGTGGGAAGTCGATTTTGAAAAGTTGAGAAAGACCATCAAGGGTGCGGTCCATTTTCTCGACAACGTGATTGACATTAATACATACCCTATGCCAGAGATTTCCCGGATGGCAAAAGGGAACCGGAAGATAGGTTTGGGGGTGATGGGGCTGGCCCATTTCTTTATTCGGTTGGGCCTCCCTTACAATTCTCAGAAGGCCTTGGAAGTGGCAAAAGGACTGATGAGTTTTCTTCAAAACCAGGCTAGGGAATGTTCAATGGAGTTGGCAGAGGAGAGAGGGGTTTTCCCAAACTATAAGGGCTCCCGCTATGACCGGCCGGGTGGGAGGGGGTTGAGGAATGCAACGGTCACGACGATTGCTCCAACAGGAACCCTCAGCCTGATCGCGGACTGTTCGAGCGGCATCGAGCCGCTCTTCGCCCTGGAGTATACCCGGCGAGCCTTGGAAGAGATGGAATTCCAGATCACCGATCCTCTGTTCTTGGAATTGGGCGAGAGAGAAGGATTCATGAGTCAGGCCTTAATTCAGTCTCTTCATGAAGGGGCAAGCCTTAAAGATCTCCCTGAGATTCCTCAGCGTATCAAAGAGCTCTTCGTCACCACGTTTGAGATCTCTCCACTCTGGCATATTAAGATCCAAGCGGCATTTCAAGAATACACAGACAATGCTGTCTCTAAAACAATTAACTTTCCTCGGGAGGCAACAAAAGAAGACGTAAAAGAAGCCTATATGATGGCCTACAAAGAACGGTGCAAAGGCATTACCATCTACCGGAGTGGAAGCAAGGCAAAACAGGTATTGGCTTGTGGAACGAAACAGGTTTGTTAAGACCCCCTCACCCTTCCCCTCTCCCCAATGGGGAGAGGGATGGGGTGAGGGGAGCAAAGAGCATAGAGCATAGGGTCAAAGAATCAACTGGAGGCGAGAAAATGACATTTCCTTGTCACTCCCGCGAAAGCGGGAGTCCAGAGGAGGTTCAAAAGACTGGATTCCTGCTTTCGCAGGAAAGACATTTTTAGAGGTGGCCTAAAGTCTTAAATTTGAAATCTGCAATCTGAAATTTGAAATTTTGAATATGTATCCTCTAGTCGATCAAGAAAAATGCTCGGGTTGTGGGAACTGCGTTGAGATTTGCCCGAGCGAAGTCTACCAAATGGAAGAGGATAAATCGAATCCGATACATCCTGAGGAGTGTATTGAGTGCTGGGCTTGCGTCAGCCAGTGCCCTGCCGAATCCATCCACCTCACCGATGATTGATTTCTAGAATACCAAGCTTCGCATAGATAGAGGAACACCTTGCTTTTCCCTCACGGGTAGGGGCGACTTCAGTCGCCCTGATTTCGGGAGGCTAAAGCCTCCTCTACGCCCTACGAACAATGCGAAAACAAGTTTAATTACTTTTGCGAGGTTCAGTAATGTCGATCTGTTGACCTCGCATTTGAAGCCCAATAAAAAACAAAGGCAGGGTCACTTCTGACCCTGCCTTTGCTTTCGGCAATTAAGCCTGGGCTTCCTTTTTTTCTGTCTGCTATGCCTTGTGTTTCGTGAACCCTAGGGCACCCTAGTTACAGCCTTCTGGGTCAACACAAGCGCACACTGCATAGACTGTGACTGAACCCCCGGCAAAATCACCTGTAATTTCGCCAACCACCTTCCAACCTATACCAATCTCATAAGTCTTACCACTTTCTGTATAAGTAGCTTTTAAGGGCTTACTTACTATGGCGGTTACCCCTCTTGGCGCCTGAAAACCTCCGCCAGTCAACGCATAGCCGTTATCGGTATCGCAAGGTGCTTCCCCATCGAACAGGTCATCGGCATTTAGATTAGTAACAACAAACTCAACTATTTTCCATCCTCCTAGTATCCCCGATGGTCCCGCTGGTCCCGGTAGTCCATCTATTCCGTTGGTCCCATTAGTCCCATTTGTCCCATTTATTCCATCGGCCCCGTCAGCTCCTTTAGGAACCCAAATGCTCAGCAAGCCGGTGTCGGCATTGAATGACGCTCTTGCTGGTTCCTTTGAATCAAGAAGACTAAACGCCTCGGCAGACTTCACGCTCACGCCGGGATCTCCTTTATCACCTTTCTCACCCTGTATCCCCTGTATCCCCTGGTCCCCTTTATCTCCCTTGTCTCCTTTCTCACCTTTGCAACCTGGTGGGCATGGTTCTGGGCATGGTGTTGGGGGTTGTGGGCATGAAGGTTTATGATCATGAGGGATGTTCAGAGAATATTTATCTTTGCAATTACGACTCTCACCTGTAGAAATGTGCAATTTGTATTGGCCAGCTTCCATGGCCGGAAATCTTACTACGATTTTGTTATAATCGTGGTCAAGAACATCAAGACCGTCATCCCCGAGGGTAACGACGGGGAAAGCTCCGTTTTTGAAATCCTTGCCAAAAATCTGGATTAAGCCGTTATCATAATCCAAACTTACTCTTTTGATGTCAAGTTCTCCGTAACATTCGTATTCATTGTAATCAGGAGTATCACATGCCCATCCTAATTGCCCTAAAAACAATACCGAAAGAATTAGAATCCCACTGAGTAAAAAACCTTTTCCAGAAGCCATCATTTTCCTTTTCATATCCTTTCCTCCCCCTTTTGCACAATTTTTTGTTCAACCAATTATTAGAAGTTCCCCTCCTGTGGGAAAAACATCGATCCCTATATCAAGAATCTACGATCATTACAAGCCCCTAAATATATTTTTTCTACTGTAGTGTTTGAGAAATCACTTTAAATATTCTGTCATTCCGGACCTGATCCGGAATCCGGTCTTTTTAATCTGGATTCCTGCTTTCGCAGGAATGACGACCTCGGAATTAATGTAAAGAAGTGTTAGATTCAATACACTAGCATCGATAATTCGATGTAGTGTTAAATGCAATCAAATGGAAGAAATTGGAGACAAATGTCGTAAAGTGGATGACCGACACATGATTACCCCATATCATTTATGAATCAGGAGACGGCCATCCAATAAAAATATCCTAATGTAAAATGAGCAATCCCCATGCCAGGGTCTTTCGTATCATCATAAGTCCTCGTAATTATGTTTTTTTTCCCTCCAACTCTATCATTAGACCGAAATCAAAAAGTGGAAGAGTTTTACACAAAAGTCCAAAATTACTACCCTAAAATCCGTGAAATTGATTGTTGTGTTCTCCCGGTTCCTGACACAGTTGGCATATGGGTGTGCCAATAATAAAAATCCCTTGAAAATTGGAATCCCCTTCCCTATGATAGAGCACAAGAGGGGGCTAGAGGCGTACGGTTCAAGGGCACGATATTGAGATTTGCGTAGGGTCTCTTTTCCAGTTAGTCCCCTCGACCCCTTGAAGCCCATAATCCCTGACCCCTTTGATTAATGAGATGATTATGGTCGAAGCACTCCGATTTAAATCTCCAGCCAAGATCAATCTAAGATTGGAAATCCTGAGGAGGAGAGAGGACGGGTACCATGAGTTGAGGACGCTCATGGAGAAGATCAGTCTCTCTGACACTCTGTATGTCTCGTTAGAAAAGGAAAAAGGGATTTCCATTACAACTGACCATCCTGATCTTCCGTTGGGGAAGAAGAACCTGGTCTACCGAGCTGCTCAGGTGATTTTGAAAAAATCGAAGTATAAGGGTGGCCTCCACATCGATATTAGAAAAGAGATTCCCCTGGGAGCAGGGCTGGGGGGCGGAAGCAGCGATGCGGCTACAACAATGAAGGCTTTGAACCAACTCTTAGAGATAGGGCTCCCCGCGAAGGAGTTAATGAAAATAGGGTCAGGCATTGGTGCAGATGTTCCTTTCTTCTTCTTGGACGGGGCTGCCGTTGCTTCGGGGATAGGGGAAAGGCTGAAAAAAATAGAACTTCCGGACCTGTGGTATGTTCTCATCAACCCAAATTTTGAGGTTTCAACCCGTTGGGCCTACCAAAATTTCGTATTGACAAAAAGGCATTTTCATTTTAATCTTCAAGGGCTTGTAAAAACCCCTGAAGAGATTTCCAGTCTTCTTTGGAACGACTTGGAGGGGGTGGTTTCCCATAAATACCCCCAGATTGAGGGGATGAAAAAGATGCTCCTCTCTGCCGGGGCTTCAGGTGCCCTGATGACAGGGAGCGGTCCTACTGTGTTTGGGGTTTTTTCAGGAAAACGGGAGGCTGAGAAGGCGTTTAAGAAATTGGAGGATAAGGTCAGAAGGAGAGGTTGGATCATCCTAAAGACCCATAACCTCCCCACCTAACACGATGAAGTAGACCACAGTGAGACATCAGAGAAATAGAACCAATCCGGATGAAGCCATGCACCGTGTCAAATGCATGGCAAGCTCTGCACCATGCGAGATACAGGGCAAGCCCTGTACCATGTGAGGTGCGGGGCAAGGGGGTTTTATGGAAGTGACAGAAGTCAGGATCTTTCCAGTGCAAGAGGATCGATTGAAGGCGTATGTGGCAATTACTTTTGATAATTGTTTCGTTGTCAGGGACCTGAAAGTGATCAGTGGGAATAATGGATTATTTGTTGCCATGCCGAGCAAGAAGAGGAAAGATGGAACGTACAGAGATACCGCTCACCCTCTTAACAATGAAACCCGACAGATGATTGAATCAAAAGTATTAGAAGAGTATAATAAAGAAATCCAGAAAAATAAGTTACCTTAAGGATTAATAAAGGTGTATCACCTTTGCTGTTTGAAACAACCTTCCTAAATCCCTCCCCACTTCCCTTTACCAAAGGGAGGAGAAGTTCCCCCCACTTTTCTAAAGGGGGGGAGGGGGGATTATTGATTTCCATGGTTTGAGGGTGGCTGTACAGCCATGAGTATTTTTTCGGGTTTCGATACTCGCCTGCCTGCGCGAAGTCCCGCCATGCGGGACGAAGGCAGGGATTTCGCCTGCCTGCCGGTAGGCAGGAATTTCGTATTTCGGATTTTTGGAATTAAAGATTGGGGTGTCGTCAAGCGGTAAGACACAGGTCTTTGGAACCTGTACTCGGAGGTTCGAATCCTCCCACCCCAGCCAATCCCCTCACCCCCTCCCTCTCCCCACAGGGGAGAGGGGAAGGGTGAGGGGCGTTCGGGAGAGGTTCTCATGACCAAGAGGAGGATGGGGACAGGAAACGATTTCAGTTGGTTGCGGATCTTCACCGGCAATTCGAATATCGAATTGGTCCGAAAGATTGCTGAAAGGCTGAAGACCACGATTGGAAAATCCATCGTAAAGAATTTCAGTGATGGGGAGATCAATGTCGAGATCGATGAGAGTGTTCGGGGGATGGATGTCTTTGCCATCCAGTCGATCTGTGACCCTGTCAATAACAATCTGATGGAACTTCTGATCCTGATCGATGCCGTGAAAAGGGCTTCGGCAAGAAGAATCACTGCAGTTCTGCCTTACTACGGATATGCGAGACAGGATCGCAAGGTGTCCCCCCGGGCTCCGATTTCCGCAAAATTGGTGGCCGACCTGATCACTACAGCAGGGGCGTCTCGAATCCTAGCCGTTGACCTTCATGCCGGCCAGATTCAGGGTTTTTTTAATATTCCAGTGGACCATCTTTTTGCCGCACCCGTCATCCTCGATTATCTGAAGAAGATAAAGAATGATGTGGTCATTGTATCCCCTGATGCGGGAGGTGTGGAGAGGGCTCGAGCCTATGCCAAACGACTCAATGCATCGTTAGCCATTATTGACAAGCGGAGAGATTCCCCCAATGTTGCGCAGGTCATGAATATCATCGGAGATGTGAGCGGAATGACCGCGGTTCTGGTCGACGATATGGTGGATACGGGTGGGACCTTAGTACGAGGAGCCTATGCCCTCATGGAAAAAGGGGCTAAGGAAGTTCATGCCTGTTGCACCCATCCGGTCCTTTCCGGCCGGGCGATAGAGGTGATCATGGACTCTCCCATCGAGGAGATGATCGTGACGGATACCATTCCTCTCAAGAGCGAGGCTAAGACCTGTCCCAAGATCAAAATCCTTTCGATCTCAAGTCTTTTGGCCGAGGCCATCCGAAGGATCTATGAGGATGAATCGGTGAGTGACTTGTTTGTTTAAATATAAAAATCCCCGTAAATCCCCCCTGCCTGCCGGCAGGCAGGCTTTACCAAAGGGGGACCGAGGAGGATTAGTATTTTAGGTTCATCACACAAAGGAGTGACGTATGGAAAGACCCGTTTTGAGAGCAGAGATTCGTGAAGAAACCGGAAAAGGAAAGGTTCGGAAGCTCAGAGCAAAAGGCCTGATCCCGGCTATTTTCTACGGTCCCAAGAGCAAGACGATCCCTCTAATCGTCGATTCCAAGGAATTGGTGAAAACCCTTAAAACCGAGGCAGGGGAGAATGTTCTGATCGACCTGCATATCATCAAAGATGCCAAGACAGACCGGAAAGTCGTGATGGTGAAGGATATCCAGATCGATCCCATTCAAATGAAGATGATCCACACCGATTTTTACGAGGTAGCCATGGATACGATGGTCACGGTGGAAGTGCCCATCCATCTGATTGGGAAACCTGAAGGGACGAAGATGGGAGGCATTCTCGAACAGGTCCGAAGGGTGATTGAGGTTCAGTCCCTTCCCGGAGATATTCCAAAGAGCATCGATGTGGATGTCAGTTTCCTCAATATTGGTGATTCGATTCATGTGAAGGATATTCAGGCAGGGAAATTCAAAATCCTGGTCGACTCCAACGTTACCATCGCCACGGTTGTCCCACCTGCGGTGGAGGAGAAGGTGGCGGAAGCAGTGGTTGCCGAAGCGGCTGAAGGGGAAGAGGTGAAAGAGAAAGAGAAGGAAGAGGAGAAGGAGGAAAAGGAGGAAAAATAATCGAGTGTGAAAGTCATTGTAGGTCTGGGAAACCCCGGAGTTCGCTACCAAGGGAATCGACATAATATTGGATTTCAGGTGGCGGACCGACTCGCCGAAAACAACCAGATTCCCATCTCAAAGAAACGTCTCAAGGCCTTTTACGGAACAGGAAAGATCGATTCGCAAGAAGTCGTACTCGCCAAACCCATGATCTTCATGAATCGGAGCGGCGAGGCAGTGCGGAGAATCGTCGACTTTTTTAAAGTCGGCATGGAAGATTTAATCGTTGTTCACGATGATTTAGATCTTTCTTTTGGAAGGCTCCGGTTTAAACGGCGTGGAGGAGATGGTGGACATCAGGGGGTGCGTTCCATTATTGAGGCGATGGGTGGAAATACATTCCTGAGGCTGAAGGTGGGCGTCGGCAGACCTCCCCGGGGAATGGAGGTTGCCGAATATGTCTTGTGCGACTTTGACGAAACCCAGCGACCTCATTTAAGCGAAATCCGCTCGAGGGCTGCAGAAGCGCTGGTGGTGATGCTCTCGGAAGGGCTTGAGGCAGCGATGAATCGATACCAGAAGAAAAGATGACAAACATTTAGCGGGCGCAGCCCGAAACTTAAAGAGATGGAGGATTGGAATAATGGAGTAATGGGTTTAAGAGATTGGGAAAATTTTTATCTTTTTTACCCATTATTCCATCCTTCCATCGTTCCATTATTCCAATGTTTTTTATTCCCCCTTTTCAATCTCCATGAAAATCTTGCCATGGTGAAAGATACGCACCCCTCCTGTCCCTTCGGAGATCACAATCGCAAGGGCATCAGTCAGGTGGGTGATTCCTGCTGCGGCCCTGTGACGGCTCCCAAGTCCTAAAGGAATTTCAATGCTTTCTCCGGAGGCATCGAGGTGGCGACCCGCTGCCATAATGACCCCGTCCTCCCGGAAGATAAAGGCTCCATCGATGGAGGAGAATTCTTTAACTGTTTCTTTCAGCCGAGGATCTAATATGTTTCGTTCCTCTTCAGGATACCCTTGAAATGGGTTGATGACCATGGGGTGTGAGAATCGGAGAACCTCTTCATGCCTCCCCAGGACGAAGATAGTCCCCACAGGTTTCCTCCCCTCCTTTCCTTCGGCGGAGAGATCCAAGGCAAGGTTCAGGGCCGTTTCAAAAACTTCTGGCCGTACGATCTCGGAAAGGACCGGTAAGTCAGAGGAGGAGATGATTTCGAACTCTTTTCCAAATTCGAGGATGAGGAGATTGTCAAGGGCTTTGGATTGAGGGATCCCTGAAAGACAGACCCATTTGTCTCCTTCCTTAACCAGGCCTTTGGAAAGGGCCTGGATGACCGCCATCTTGATTTGATTGATACGACCAAGAGGAACATCGGGGATCCTCAGCACTTTCTTAAAGATCGATCGTGCTTCTTTAAAAGAGGAATCATCCTTGATGGCAAGAATCAGTTCAACACCCTTCTCCTGTCCGATCTTTGCCAGGGCGACATAATCTTCAAACACATCGGCGTAAAGCAACACCCCTTCCGCCCGAGTTTTCTTGGCAATCGAGCAGGCGGTTTCCACCATGATCCGATTCTGCTGCTTCATGGATACCCCTCAACTATTTAGAGACTTTATTTTCTTGGTATTTTATTATACAAATATTACTGAATAAATCTACCTCAAAAAAAGTTCATATTTTGAACCCAACAAATCTGACACAAAAGGTGCGTTTCAAATCCCCCTATTCCCCCCTTTGCTAAAGGGGGGTGAGGGGGGATTACATATAAGGTATATTTATTATTGATAATCGCCATGCTCTATGCCCTTTGCGCTTAGCTTTCCATAGGGGGGGATAAATGGGATTTCGCTGTGGGATCATCGGCCTTCCGAATGTTGGGAAATCGACGATCTTTAACGCCCTCACGGCGGCGGCAGCAGAGGTGGCAAGTTACCGCTTCTGTACGATCGAGCCCAATATTGGCATCGTCCCTGTTCCAGATAAGCGGCTAGAGGGTATTGCAAAACTGATCCATCCCAAAAAAATGATTCCCACTACGCTTGAGTTCTTCGATATTGCCGGGCTGGTGAAGGGGGCGAGTCAAGGGGAAGGCCTGGGAAACCAATTTCTGGATCACATTAGAAATGTGGATGCCATCGCCCACACCGTTCGATGTTTTAGTAATAAGAACGTGGCGCATGACTTCGGTTCCCTTGATCCGGTCAGGGATATTGAGGTGATTAATACCGAATTGATTTTAGCGGATCTCCAGACCCTCGACAAAAGAATGGCGAAAGCGGAAAAAATGCACCGCGTCGGTTCTAAGGAGGCAGGTGCTGAATTGGAGGTCTGTCAGGAGGTCCACGCGATTCTGAATCAGGGGAAAATGGCAGGACCCCTTCGCCTGACCGGTGAACGGGAAGCCATCTTCCAGGATATTCATCTTCTCACTTCAAAACCGATCTTCTACGTGGTTAATGTGGATCAGGGAGAGTTGAGAGGAGAAGGAGCCTGTTTGAAAGCAATGATGAAATGGGCCGAGAGGGAAAAAAGCAGGATGGTGGTGATCTGCGGAGACCTGGAGGCAGAAATTTCAGAATTGAAGGAAGAGGAGAGGGAGGAGTTTAGAAAAGAACTGGGTCTGGAGGGGTCGAGCCTTGAACGATTGATTCAGGTGGGTTATGAGATTCTTGCACTCGTCACTTTCTATACAACGGTCAGTTTGGAATTGAGGGCCTGGACCGTTCCAAAGGGAACGCCAGCGCCTAAAGCGGCTGGAAAGATCCACAGCGACATGGAGAGGGGATTTATCCGTGCGGAGGTTGTTTCTTTTCAAGATTTTATTGCCTGTGGCTCGGAGCATGGGGCAAGAGAAAAAGGACTTCTCCGATCTGAAGGGAAGGACTATCTCATCCAGGACGGAGATATTGTCCATTTTCGTTTTAATGTATAATGGTTAAGAAGCACCAATAACCAAGCACCAATCATCAAATAATAACCAATATTCAAATTTCAATGACCAAAACCTTTGATTATTGAATAATTGGGATTTATTTGGAGTTTGGAAATTGGTGATTGGAATTTGTCCATTGTCGGCAATAGCACGTTTTTCAGGAGGAATGGGTGAGTTTAAGACTACTCCGATATCTCTTCCATATGGTGCCCGTCCTTTGGTCTTTTATCAAGGACATGATTTTTGAAGAGATCTCCTTAGAAGAGATCCGGACCAATTATCTCTTTGGGAAGGCCAATGCCTATGACCGGGCGAATCTATTGGAGAACGCCATCAGGGTCTGTGAGGAAATTCTAAAGGGTGATCCGAACAGCATCCCTGTTTTCTTGAACCTTGGGGGCCTTTTTTACCGGAGGGGAATATATGAGAAGGCGATTGTTTATTATGAAAGGGTGATTCGGGCGAATGCCAAACACTATCAGGGCCACTATTGGTTAGCCATGTGCTACTGGAAATTACAGCGTTACTATGCTGCTATTAACACGCTGGAAGAAGTGATCGAGTTTCTGCCGACCTTTAAAGATGCGCTCAATCTTTTAGGTGATTGTTATGAGAAAATTGGGGAAGGAGCAAAGGCGGAGCATTACTACCTTAAAGCCATCAGTGCGGATCCGGATGGCATCATCATCCATGGAGGCGTTTTAGATGGGCATGCCCGAGAAAAGAAAAGGGAAGAGAGAATCAAGCATTAAGGAGAGGAGAACCTCGGAAGAGGTGAGGGAGAGGGAATGGAATTCGATCCTTTGTCCTGAGAGACAATGTAGGACCATGGTGATGTGCGAATGGGATGTCCTATCAAAAGAAGGCCGGATCTTGAAAAGAACTCTCAGGCAGATCGATTGCCACAATGCCGAATTGGTTCAATTTGGAGGAATGGAGTGTCAATGGGGATGTGAAGGGGTGATGAGAAAAAGGGAGAGATAAAGTTCTTTCCCGTCCTCAGTCTTTTCCTTCCGCTGACTTCCTCTTTGCCGCATTGAATTTTTCCTCATCCATGATCCTGGGTGAGATACCACGAAATCCCCCCAAAAGTTCATCAGGAGGTAGGAGGATCCAGGCGATCCCAAGATCTTCATCAATTTTGACAACTTCATCACCGGGTTGGAGTTTCTTCATGGCACTAAAATCCCCCCTTTGCCCCTTTTGCTAAGAGACTGTGTCGTAATGAGGGAGATGCCATGTTTGTCATTCTGAACGAAGTGAAGAATCTCATAGAATCAACAAGTTAGAAAACAGAGATTCTTCGGCTAACGCCTCAGAATGACATTACGACACAGTCTCTAAAGGGGGGTGGGGGGAATTAGAATTTGATTTAGCACTATTTGTGAACAGATTTCAAGAGAGAAAATAGCTTCAGAATGGATACCGGAGAGCGATTTCAGAAAATTCGCCGTATTCTTTTCTTTATCCTTTACCTTAGATGGATGTTCATCGTACTCACCATCTCTCCTATTCAATTGAGAACAAAATAAAAAGGGATTTTCGGGGGGTGACCGATGTCGTGGTTCACGTGGAGCCGCTGGAAGAGAAAAAATAAAAGACGGACTTGAAGTTTTTCTACAAATCCGTCTTTGTGGAGTCCGATCGGCTTTTAAATTTAGGTTATTTCTATTCCGGTTTTTTCTCTCCGGAAGGGGCGGTCTCTTCCTTTTTCATCTCCAACTTGGACTTGGTCTCGCTGATGAAATAAATCAGGATCCCCGCGCCGATAACAATTAAGAGGATAGGAACGAGCGCCATTATGGCTTTGATAAACATGGACCACCAGGTAATCAGAAGGATGAGTCCTAGAACTACGGCCACCACCCCGATGATGATTCCAAGCAGATTCCCCACCGTTATCACCCCCTTTAAGAAAGATTTCTAGAAAAGTTTTGAACTCTCTGATTCCACCGATTAAGAAACGATTACACAGATCATTAATTCATTGAAACATCAGGAAAATCGGTGTAATCTTCTTTTGAAATCTGTGTAATCAAGAAAGCATCATGTAATTTTTGAGAGCCTTCTTGATGGAGAAAAAATTAGCAGATGATGGGGTAGAAGTCAAGACTTATTTCGATCAGAACTCGTTTGGATTGGGGGTTGGAAGTCGCGCCGGTTACAGAATCTTGGCCAAGAACTGCTGGAGGCGTTCGCTCTTGGGGGAATCAAAGAACTCGGTCGGAGGAGCCTCTTCAATGATAGTCCCTGCTTCCATGAAAACGACTCGGTGAGCGGCTGCCCGGGCAAACCCCATTTCATGGGACACCACGATCATGGTAATGCCCTGTCTGGACAGATCGAGCATGACGTCGAGCACCTCACCGATCATCTCGGGATCGAGGGCGGAGGTCGGTTCATCGAACATCATGAGGCGGGGGTTCATGGCCAGCGCCCTAGCGATGGCAACCCTCTGTTTCTGTCCCCCCGACAATTGAGCGGGGAAGGCATCCGCCTTTTTGGCCAAGCCTACCCGGGTGAGGAGCTGATAGGCCGCGTCTTTGGCCTCTTTTTCGTTCTTTTTGAGAACATAGGTTGGTGCCACTGTGATGTTGCCCAGAGCGGTGAGATGGGGGAACAAATCGAAATGTTGGAAAACCATCCCTATGTTGAGCCGCTGCTTGGCCACCTCCGATTCGCGCAGTTCAACGAGACGGCTATCCTTCCCCTCCGCATAGCCCACGTAATGACCACAGACGCGAATCCGTCCCTCATCGATCTTTTCCAGGTGGTTAAGGCAGCGAAGGAACGTGCTCTTGCCTGAGCCGCTTGGTCCACAGATGAGGATGACCTCCCCTTCGGTGACACTCAAGTTGACCCCGCGCAACACATGGTTGTCGTCAAAATACTTGTGGACGTTCACGGCCTCAACGATGGGTTGGGCTGCCTCTTTCATGTTCGTATCCCTGTCTCCAAAGCGATCTATTTGGGCATCCAAAGGGGGCGAACGGATTGGTGCGAGCTTATGCCGTTCGTGCCAGCGTCTTTGCCCTGCTAGAATTTTTCTGCGAGTAACCCCGCTCAAAATACTCTTCAATACGCGCTTGGGCAACTCCCCAGATCGTCGTCAGGATCAAGTAGTAGATGGAGGTTACGATGAAGATCTCGAGCACCGCAAATTTGACCTGGGTGAGCATCTGAGCCCGGCGCATGAGCTCTTCCAGAGAGATGACCGAGGCAAGGGACGAGAACTTAAGCAGACCGTTGAACCGATTTCCCAGGTCCGGCACGATGATCCGGGCCGCCTGGGGAAGGATGATCCTTTGCATCATCACGCGGTAGTTCATGCCCAGTGCTCGCGCCGCATTGAACTGCCCTCTGTCCACGGACATGATCCCTGCCCGGATGACCTCAGAGAGATAGGCACCCTCGTTGACCCCCAATCCGATCAAGGAGCATTGGACCACCGACAACTTGATCCCGATCTGGGGGAGGCCCGTATACAGGATGATAAGCTGCACGAGCAGAGGCGTTCCCCGCCAAACCCAGGTGTAGAGTCTAGCTGGCATCTGGAGAACCGGACTCTTCGACATGCGCAACAAGGCAGCAATCAGGCCACAGACCACCCCGATAAGGAGAGAAGCCGCCGTCAACCAGATCGTGACCCAAACCCCTTCCAGGAGATAGGGGCTAGCCAAGTATTCAAGGAAGGAAGACCAATCCCACCCTTTCATTTACATCCTCATCCCCAAAAAAGGGTTAGGAGGACAGATCGCTACCGAAACCTGTCCCCCCGAGACGAATCAACGATCAATGGATTTTAAAAGACCCCGTCCATTTCTCCCAGCCGAAAATCTTGGCCACGCCCCACTTATCGAAGAGCTTATCGTAGGATCCGTCCTGTTTCATATTATTCAGGATCTTGGCTACAGTCTCAGCCAGTTCCTTGCTCTTGAAAGCCAGGGAAGCGGGAGAACCCTTGAGCCCGAAGATGGCCCTTTCAAAATCGCCCCGATCCTGGTAATACTTACCGGTGGCGTCTACGCTGACCACCGCCTCGACTTGGCCGGCTTTGAGGGCCTGATAGCAGTCTGCAAAGGTGTTAAACGTTCGGATGTCCATGGGTCGCAGACCCCTGGCGACCTGTTCTTGGTTGATCGCCTTGATGTTTCTCTCCTCGTATCCCGCTACCTCTACCGCAACGACCTTCCCGGCCATGTCCTCAGTGGATTTGATCTTGTGAGGGTTGCCTTTGGGAACAGACACGCTGATCGCCTGCAACTCATAGGGTACCAGCGACATGATCTTGGCTCGCTCCTCCGTGTAGAAGAGCCCGGTGTTGATCATGTCCCATCGCGAGCCTTGGAGACCCGGGATCATGGCTTCAAACTGGATATTCACCCAGTTTGCCTCCAAGTTCAGGCGCCCTGCGATCTCATCACCCAGCTCGACCCGCATTCCCCGGAGATTTCCTTTGTCGTCGATATACTGCACCGGGGGAATGGTGGCGTTGATGGCGATGATCAGCTTTCCTGGCCGAAGCAGGGGTGGGGAGCCCACCAGAGGTGTGCCCTTCGTCTGTGCACAGACAAGGGCGGCCTGTGAAACGACCACCACAGCCACAAGAATACATACCAGCGTCCTTCTCATATCTTCCTCCTTTCTTCCTCCATCCCAAAATGGATTTTGGAGTACCCTTCCGCGGGACAAATCCCCGGAAACAGGAATTCTCACCACTCCGGTTGCCTCAACCTTCCGATTGCGCCTCCCCGGGGATAGACGGGGCAGACGGGCTCAAAGATCTTCCATCATTTTGATGAACCCCCGGTAGAACTGCTTGACACCTTCCTCCGGGGGCACTTCCGCGACTTCATATTCCAGCCCGAGCTCTCCGGTGTAACCGATTTGCTCCAAGCGTTTCATGAGCCACCGGAAATCGAACTCACCCTCGCCCATTAGGGTAGGGACATACGTCCGTTTATTGATGTCCAGCCTTCCGTCCTTGAAATGAACGTGGATGATGTGTTCCCGCATGATCTCAAAGGCCTTGCGGAAATCGAGGCCGGCCTGCTCCATCAGGTTGTAGGGCTCATAGATGATCCCGAAGTGCCTGGAGCCCACCTTCTCGCAGAGCTCCACGAAGGCCTTCGGTTGCCCCAAAATTCCTGTGTCGTGATTCTCGCCGGCCAGGTAGACGCCCTTTTGCTCCGCATAGGCGGCGCACTTCTTGAACCAGGGAACCAGCTTGTCGATCTTCGCCGGGTCATCGTCTCCTGGAACGATGCGGACGACGCGAGCCCCGAGGGAGGCACCGATGTCAATCGCCCGGAAGACGTGCTTCAGCTCCTGTTCGAGCGCTTGAGGGTCATCGCTGGCGAAGCCGTTGTGGGTGTACTTGTGTTTATTCGGGAACTGGAAGCCGGGGTGGTGCAACCAGGCCCCGGCCCGGCCCACGATGCCTCCTCCGACATAGGAGTTAACTGCAGTGATCCGCAGACCGTGCTTGACCGCGGTGGCTTTCAAAGCCGCCGGATCGCACTCGTCAGTGTGGATGGATAGGTGAGGCATCTTCTCTAGCACGTCCACATTCTTGAACCCGGCCGCGGCGATGATACGGAAGGCTTCGTCCGGTGGGTACTTGATCAGCGCAATACTTGGAAAGGTGAGGCGAGAAACGTCTAACATGAGGATACTCCTTCCTTGGTTCAGCCTGCGTTCTTCAGTATTTCAGCTACCACAATGAGGGTGTCAAGATATTCCTTGCGATCCACATATTCGGTCTCCGTGTTCATGTCTCCGGCCAGAGGGCCCACGCCGAATCCGTTTGCCTTCCACCACAGGAAGGGGTAACGGAGGTCGCTCACGCTGTGGCCATAATTATAACGCGGCGTCTTGCCAGTGACGTCCGTGATTGCTTTGCGGCCGATCCGGACGAACTCGCTTTCGATGTCGGCCTGACAGGATTCTGAGATTACATCAGCCCATTCAAGGCGAACATGACCCTGCTTCAGCCAGGGATCCGCGTCGGCCATGTGTCTTACGGCCTCTTCGAAGTCCTTTTGAATCTCTTGAAGCCGGACCTTGGGTGGGAAGTTGATGGCCCCCTGAAGAATTGCGCGTGTCGGGATTTCATAGACTAGATTGTCCGATCCGGAGAGAAACCGGCCAAAGGAGACGGCGAAACTCTGGCCCACGGACTTCTGCAACTCTTCGTGTTGAATCTCGGGCTTTCGGGCCCATTCCGCGGACCAATCTTTGATGCACTCGACGAGGCGTATGGCCTTTTCGATCGCACTGACGCCGGACCGGGAGTAGATGGTCTTGTGGGGTTCCGTTGTCGTCGGAGCCTTGCCCGTGATGGTGATATGAAACTCCGCCATGCCAAGGCTCGCCACCTTGATATCGCCCAGACCGTTACCACTCTCCGCCGGATGCATGTAGATGGCGCCCGCCACCGGACCGAACCGCCGCACCAACCCATAGGTTCCGAAGACGCCCAGCTGTTTGCCGAGGATACTGGCGACCAGGAGATCGCCCTCCGGTTCCAAATTGAAGCCCACATAGGTCTCGAGTGCGCCCAATAGGGAAGTGAGGCCGGCGACATCATCGGCGATGCCGGGGCCCTGCAGTCGCGATCCCTTTTCAATAAGGTCGGGGATCTTCTTGCCCCATTCATAGGTTTCGGGTGGCTTGTCGGCGTGTCCGAAGACGAGCACACCGCGGCCCTTGGCCTTGCCGCGAATACGGCCCACGACATTCATTCCCCGGTTCAGGGCCGAGGGGTTTTCCCGCAGGGTCTTGCGCTGCGAAGGTTGTTCGAGCAGTTCCGAGGGATCGACCTCGAAGAGCTCGACCTCCACACCAATCCGTTTCATCTGGTCTGCAAACCACCGTTGAAAATCATCTCTACTCAGGAAGGAAGCCTTCAACCCCTCCCGCAGGATGTTAATATGGTGGGCTTCATTTTTTTCTACCTTTTTGCGGATATCCGCAACACTGATCATCCCTTTGGTCATGAACGATCCTCCCCGCTTGCATTTAGAAATTGTATTCAGATCCGGCTGAATGCGACGTGTTCGGCCCCCTTCATCAGAATCCGCTTGCCGATATTGAACAACTCGTCCTGACCCGATTCGACTATGGCAAACACATTAACGGGTTGTTGGAAATCGATAGTGGAGCAGCGGGACACGAAGTAGGGGCCATAGGAAATATAGATTTCGTCCGGAACATTCACGGGCTCATCTTTAACCAGGAAACATAACGTGCCCGGGTAAATCCCAACGGTCCGTTGATTCTCCCGGGGGACGGTGAGATCGGAAGGAAGAGTGACAATGGCCTGTCCAGAGACGATGCTGTGATGAAACAGGTAGGTGAAAGGCAACCTTTCCAGGATGACCTTACAGGTCTTGGGCGCTTCATCCTCCAGCAGCCTGACGGTAAAGGCTCCTCCCTTCTCAAACTCAATTCGCATGCGGTTCATATCTCTCACACTCCTCTGTTTCTGTTTCACGGAGCATGATCCCCAATTTCCATGGGAACCGCTCATCGAGGCCTTCCCTTTAACAGACTTTCCGTATCACGGAAAAATACCTATTGAAAAGGAGACCGCGGTATGAATACCTAAGTGCGATCCGATGGCTCCAGTCCCAGCAGCCGCTCGGGGTTGGTCTTCACCATCTTTCGAATATCCTCGGCGGGGATTCCGAGATCCAGCATGCAGGTGATGAACTCGCGCAGACCCTCAACCGGAGGGGGCAAAGCGTAACGCCCGAAATCGGTCGCCATGATACAATGGTCCGCCCCGAGCTGCCGGATCGCATCGGCGACCTCCCGTATACCCGCCTCCGGCCCCTTTTCCATCCCTTCATCGATCGAGGCGTATTCCTTTTCCACGTAATAGTGGGTGAGGGGAATCATTGTCGGCGCCGTGTAAGCGGCTATGGTGAACTCGATGAAACCTCCCTTGTTGGCCATGTATCGGAGTTGCTCGATCGTGGCGATCTTGGCGACGGAGCTGGAGATAACGATCCTCTTATACCCGTACCGCTCCTTCAGGTCGACAAGCCGGATAGCTTCCTCAACGGAGACATGGCCTGTATCCACATAGAGATGGGGGGTTGCGCCCGCGAGATGGAGGATCTCGTCCAGTTCAGGCCCGGGCTCTTCATCCACGGGAATTCGGATACAACGGTCAAGCTCTTCGGTCTTGAATTTGGGGTAAAGCACGCCCAAGGGGACGAACTTCCCGTTAACGAGCCGGCCCTCTCGTGAGGCTTGATAATAAGTGGAGTGGGCGCCGAAATCGAGATACTTCGCCCCATCGCCATAATAAAGAGCCGTCTTAACAGCCCGGGGATTCATCCCCCCGTAAACAGTGTTCAACATCAGGCCACCGTAAACCCTAAAATTGGGAACATGGCGGTTGACCAGCCAGGTGATTCCATTGCTCATTTCAAAAACGTCTTTGAAAACGATGGCCCTCATCCCTGCATCGCGGGCCTGGATGGCTGCCTCGATGGGATCAACCCGACGGGGGCTGCTCTTCAAGTGGGGCCCAGCATGGACGTGAACATCGATCGCTCCCTTGAGGAGCTCAAAGGTCAATTCAAGAGATCTGTTTTCTACAAGTTCCATGATAAACGACATCTTATATACGGCATTACGGACAGGTTGTCAACTTTATTCGAAGGTTTGACCCTATTGTCTTGATTTGCGGTCGATTTTGTGGGAAAATCAGACCGCTTCAGAGGAGGTTCTCCTTCTCTTAATCGGAGGAATGGGGCATGGCATTTTGCTGTAAGTTTCCTCCGTCCTGGGTTCCTCCTTTAATTAGGATACGCTTCAGAGACGAGGCGAACCCATTATGAGCCGCAACGATGGTCACGGGAAAGGTGCAGACAGTTGAAGGTTTAGTCGATCCGGGCACGCTGGGTGTGACGCTGATGCACGAGCACCTTATCTGTGACGTGACGCCTCCGGGGAAGCCTGAGCGGTCGCAACCGGACGAAGAGATCACCCTGGAAAATACATGGGATGCCAATTACCACTGGAATGCCTTTCCCGGGATCTGCCGTCTGGACGACGAGGAAGTGGCTGTAACAGAACTGGCCGCGTTCCGTTCGGCCGGAGGGGGTTGCGTGGTCGAAGTAAGCTCCCTCGGCATGAGCAGGAATCCCGAAGCCTTGAGAAGGATTGCCCTTCGGACTGGCCTGAAAGTGGTGATGGGATGCGGGTACTATGAGGAGGACTACGTGGGTTCGTCTGTTCAGGTCAAGGATGTGGAGGAAATGGCGGAGGAAATGATCGTAGACCTCAGTGAAGGGGTTCCAGGGAGCAAGATCAAGGCAGGTATTATTGGGGAAATCGGCTGCTCCCACGAATGGAGCCCCCTGGAGAGGAGGGTCATGCTCGCAGCGATCCGGGCTCAGGCAGCGACGGGGGCCTCGTTATGCGTGCACCCCCACCGTGATCCACAAGGGCCCGGGGAGATCATCCGCTTCATTAAAAAACATGGAGGCGACCCCAGCCGCACCATCATGGGTCATCTCGACCGCAGGATCTTCGACCTGCGGACGCTCCTGGACCTCGCCAAGACGGGATGCGGGCTAGGATTCGATTATTTCGGGAACGAATCCTCGTATTACCCGTTCCAGCCGGAAATCGACCTGCCCAACGACGGGATGAGGCTTCGCTGGATTCTCGAGCTAGCCGAGAGGGGGCGGCTGTCGCAGGTGGTGATCTCCCAGGACATTTGTACGAAGACTCGCCTGCGCCGGTACGGTGGGCATGGCTATGCGCATCTGCTCGAGCATGTCATCCCTCTGATGAGAATGAAAAAATTCCAGGAGGATCAGATTCACCTTCTCCTGGTCGAAAACCCAAAACGATTCCTTGCTCTGTGCTGACTGAGCTCTGCCCGTGAGGCTTCGCACATCTCGAAGGAGACTGATTCGTACTAAAGGTCCACCTCGCTCAGACCGTTTCAAGGAGGCTTCGAAACGTGTCGGAAGAATGATCCAATCTATGGAAAGAGAAGGGAAAGAATGTTAATTAAAGAGGGATTCCCCCAGGAAAGGAGACAGGGGATGAAAATACCGGCAAAGGTTGTGATGAAGATTGTCTCAGTGAAAGGGACGTGTGAGGCGAAGCATGAAGTCGGGCAGGAGTTCGACTTGAGCGGAGATTTCACTGTTGGCATGTCGGGCCATCCGAAGGCGATCTGCATGGCACTCTTTTATGCCATCTACCCAAACTACCGGGTGCTGCGGTTTGGGGGATCCTTGCCCTGGGAGAAAGATCCCGATATCATCCATGTCGCCTGCCCGGATCCATTTAACCCAGTCGTGATTCAGCTCCAGCGTGTCAAGGACTAGTGGCTTGTGTGATGACAATAACCCAGCCAAACTCGTCGGGCTGCACTGAGAACAATCCGCGATCCACTTTCCTTCCCCCCAATGCAAAGTATTTCCGGCTGGATGAGGCAGGATAAACGGTCATGGCATGTCTTTCTGATCTGGAGGAAAGTTCTTCAGTGGATGGCAGGTCGGATTGTGAAACATGCTGGGAAGATAGTTCTGAAGGTGATGATCGATCTTAGAAAGTTGGAATTATTTCGGGGGTCAGAAAAAAGACTTTCGAATTGAGGTTATGTCCAGATGGCTGAAGCGGACACGAAGGGTGAACGGAGTGAAGGACAAGGGAATGGTGTGT
Organism: uncultured Syntrophaceae bacterium; assembly: GCA_964390545.1. Lineage (GTDB taxonomy): Bacteria > Desulfobacterota > BSN033 > BSN033 > UBA1163 > CAYMJV01. Next base: position 26,085 of record CAYMJV010000014.1, on the reverse strand, counting down.
CCAAAAACTTAGGGGACGTTATATATCCCGAAGGGTTTCGACTGAATGTTAAATGTTATAGGATAAAAGGCCCTTCAAAGAAATAAGGATTCTCTGCCTAAAAAAATCTCTAAATCCTCTCGATCAAGTATTTCTCATTTTTCTAAGTCGGGATTTGGGTTGACTTTAATCATTGGGGCGCCTATAATTTGACCCAATATTACAGGATTGATTGCAAATTGATCAACCATCAACCTGGCATTCGCCAAAGAAAAGGAGGAGGTAAAATGGTGGAATACATAAAAAAGTGTTTTTTGGCTACTTTGGTTTTAGTTCTCGCTTTGGGTTTATCAATGGCGCAAGCCCGATCCCTTGATCAGATTATTACCGCAGGGGAGATTCGCGTGGGCGTCAACGTAACGTTTCCACCCCTCGGGTTTTTCAATGAAAAGAACGAGATGGTCGGTTTTGATGCCGAGTTTGCCGATGCCGTTGCCAAGAAACTTGGTGTGAAACTTCAGATCGTACAGGTGGGTTCCCCCGATCGAATCCCATTCGTCACTGCCGATAAGATCGATTTCGTGATGGGGGCCATGACACGCACTGCGGACCGGGCCAAGGTCATTGACTTCACCGTCCCGGTTCATACGGAGATCCTGGGCGTCCTCACCACCGAAAAAAAGCTTTACAAAGACTACAAGGACTTTAACCGCAGTGATATTACATTGGTTCAGGTTCGCGGGACAACTCCCGTCCCATTTATCGAAAAGAATCTCCCGAAAGCGAAGGTCCTGCTCCTTGATAACTATCCTGACGTTGTCAGGGCCATTGCCCAGGGACGTGGAGATGCCCTGATCGACGTCATCGAATTTGTCTTGAAACATACGGAGATCCATAAGCAGACGAAATGGAGAATCGTTGAGACTCCTGTGACGGTCTACTACTGCTGCCTCGGCGTGGGCAAAGGGAACGACACGTTGAGAAATTGGCTCAATGTCGCCATCTTTGAATTTCATCGCGATGGAACTATTGAGGAAATCTGGAAGAAATATTTTGGCCGGCCCATGATCCACAAGGTGAAGTGGAGCGATTGGTTTTGATGCTTCTTCGCCTCCTCTTGCGTTGATAGTCGCCAAAGGGTAGTCTGAAAAGGAAAGGACACAGATAGGGGGAATAACATCCTTTAATGCAGTATACTATTCATTTCAGCCAGGTGCTGGAATATATCCCTTATCTGATCGGCGGGGCTTGGATCAGCCTCCAAATTGCTTTTCTTGCCTTTTGTGGAGGGATGGTCATCGGGCTCGCAGGTGCCATGGCCAAGACCTTTGGCAATCGGGTTTTGCGGGCGATCGTGGGTGCGTATGTTACTTTCTTTACCAACACACCCCAATTGGTCCAGATTTACTTCATTTTCTTCGGTCTCCCTCAGTTCGGTCTGGTCCTATCTTCCTACGAAGCCGTACTGGTTGGCATGACGCTCAATGCAGGCGCCTATGCGACCGAAATTCAGCGGGCGGGTTTTATCTCGGTCCGGAAGTCGGAACTAGAAGCTGCTGAGACCATGGGGATGTCCCTTCTCCAGTCTGTTCGATATGTTATCCTGCCCCATCTCGCCAGGGTTCTTTATCCCCCTTTTTCGAACCTTTACATCATTATGACGTTGGGGACCTCCATGGCCGCCATTTTCGGCCTCGAGGAGCTAACAGGTCGTTCCTTTAATGTGAATGCCAGGACCTTTCGATCCATCGAAGTCTTCTCGATCACCGCCGGGCTCTATATCCTTGTGACGATTGCTGCCAGTTTCATTTTGCTTTATCTGGGAAGATGGCTCTTTAGAGTGAAAGGCAAGGTGTTCTGATGTGGGCTAGCTTCCTTGAAGAAATCCCGCGCTTCTTCACATACTACAATGGGATCTTTTTGCTCCAAGCGGGAGCAAGGACCATTGGTCTGTCAGCCATTGGGTGTATCATCGGCTTTGCAATCGGCTTTTTTCTGGCGATCATCCGTATCAGCCGAGAAAGAAGTTTCCTACCGATGCGCCTTTTCTCGATCAACTTTGTGGAATTCTTCCGGCGGGTCCCGTTTCTTGTAACCCTGATGCTCATATTTTTCGTTTGCCAGGCCCTGAAACTCCAACTTTCTGTCTTCACCGTGGCCATGATCACCGTCTGCCTGATCGCCTCCGGATTCATCGCAGAGATTGTGCGGGCGGGTATCGAATCGGTCCATATCACTCAATGGGACGCAGCCGAAGTTCTTAATCTCTCCATGGCCCAAAAGCTCCGCCTCGTGATTGTCCCTCAGGCTTGGAAGGTCATTCTTCCACCCGCCTTCAGTTTCTTTCTTTCCTTCATTAAGGATACTGCTTTGGCATCTCAAATCGGCGTCATTGAACTCACGTACACAGGAAAGGTTTTTAACAACAAAGGCTTTTCTGCCATTCTGGTTTTTGGAACCATCTTGATGATGTATTTTATCATTTCCTACCCCCTTACTCGGTTCGGTAGGTGGATGGAGAGGAAACTTGCCATATCTAAGCATTGAAGACATTGTGGCTTCCTACGGTGACGATGTCCCGGTTTTGGCGGGTGTCGGGTTTTCGATCGAGAAGGGTGAGATTGTCAGCCTCATTGGTCCTTCTGGATCAGGAAAGAGTACTCTTCTTCGGGTCCTTGTAGGTTTGACGAAGCCAAAATCTGGTCGGGTCTGCCTGGACGGAGTCCCCATCAGCTACACAAACAAGAAAGCTCTGCGCCAAGCCCGAGATCGATTTGCCATTGTCTTCCAACAATATAATTTATTTCAGAATATGACCGCGTTGAGAAACGTGACGGTTGCTCCAATCAAGGTCAAGAAGCGAGATCCTCGGCAGGTAGAGGAAGAAGCCATCGCCCTGCTTGAAAAAGTCGGTTTGGGTGACAAGCTCCATGCCTATCCGGACGAACTGTCCGGTGGGCAACAACAGCGTGTCGCCATCGCACGAGCTCTGGCCCTCAAGCCAGATATTCTTCTCCTCGATGAGGTGACGTCAGCGCTCGACCCTGAACTGATCAACGAGGTTCTCGACACGATCCGAATCCTTGCCAAAGAAGGGATGACCATGTTGATCATTTCCCATGAGATGGCTTTCGTAAAAGAGGTCTCGTCAAAGGTGGTCTTTATGGACGAAGGAAAGGTTGTGGAGATCGGAAAACCTAAAGAGATTCTGGACAATCCGAAGACGGCCCGGGCACGGGACTTCATGGCGAAGATCTTGCGTCATTGAATCAGCCTGTTCTGCAATTTCAGAAAGGCTCAAAACCATGCTTCCCAAGAAGGATCTTCTTAGCGATATATTTCTGTCCGCGCCATGACATGATCGGCCAAGGGGATTCACAGATCAGGAAATCGATACGATGCTCGTCCAAAACCCCTGCCGATTGCTGGCTTTTGTGTAGTTCTGTTCTTATCTTGACAAAGGAACGGAAGCCAATTACTTATTGAGCAGCAGATGATTAGCCTCGATCTAGAATGAACAGAGGATGACGTTGGATGATGATGGGCACTAATTTTTGAAAACGAACGATCCCCGGGATACACCGGCAATGAAAGACTTGCGTCCACTTCTCAATCCGAAATCGATCGCCGTCGTTGGTGCTTCCGAGCGGTTCGGTGCCGGATCGCTGGTGATCGAAAACCTTCGTGCGCTGGGGTATCAGGGGAAGATCATCCCAGTCAATTCCCGATACCCCAGGGTCTTTGGCATGGCGTGTTATCCGTCACTCCTGGAGATTCCGAACGAAGAGGAAGTCGACTGTGTCGCCATCGTTTTGGGAGCCAAAAAGGTGATCCCTGTTCTTGAGCAAGCCGGTCAACGAAAGGTCCGTGGCGCCTGGGCCTTTGCGAGCGGATTTGCGGAAACCGGCGAGGAAGGCGAAAAACTCCAGGAGGAATTGCGAAGGGTTTGCAAAGAGAATGATATTCTCTTTTGTGGGCCGAACTGCGTCGGTTACGCCAATCTCCACGCACAAGTAGGGACGTACAGTGCTCCCATCTCTCCGACGCTCAAAAAGGGAGCAGTGAGCGCGATCGGGCAGAGCGGCTCGGTGATCCTGGCATTGGCCAACAGCAACCGGGGGATCGGGTTCCACATGTTGATCTCGAGTGGCAATGAGGCCGTTCTGGATACAACCGATTACCTGGAATATCTTCTTGAAGATAACCACACGGAAGTGATCATCTTGTTTCTGGAGGTGGTGCGGCGACCGGAGGCCTTCATCCGAGCCTGCGAGAGGGCTGCGGAGCTGAAGAAGCCTGTCATTGCGGTCAAGGTGGGACGTTCCGAAATGGCCCAGAAGGTGGCATTGACCCACACAGCAGCTTTAACCGGGACGGACCGAGTGCAGGAGGCATGGTTCAAGAAACTTGGCGTCATTCGTGTGGAGGATCTCGATCAATTGCTGGAGACCGCAGAGGCCTTCTCGCGATGCCGACATCGCCTGCCCAGGGGGAATGGCGTTGGCGCCATCACGGTCTCCGGGGGAGAGATCGGACTGATCGGCGATCTTTCGGACAGACTGTCGCTGACGTTTCCGAACCTTTCAAGCTCCGCGCAGGCAGAATTGAGAAAAAGATTGCCTCCCTTCACCCCCATCACCAACCCTCTCGATGCGTGGGGAACTGGAGATCTTACGGAGACGTATCCTGCCTGTCTCGAAGTTCTGGCAAAAGAGGAGAAGATTGACCTCATCGCGGTGTCTCAGGATTCATCGCCGGGAATGGCGGAAAAACAGGTCAACCAGTACGCCGATGTGGCGCGTGCAGCTGTCCGGACCGCAGCAAGCGGCAAACCTGTCGTCGCCTTCAGCCACGTCTCCGGAGGGCTCGATCCGAGGATCCGGGGAATTCTCGAAAGCGGGAACGTTCCATTTCTTCAGGGCACGCGTGAGAGCCTCGTCGCCATCGACCGTCTCATTGAATACGGGATGTTCCAGAAGAGGCGAGAATCCAAGCAAACTGTTCAGGGGAAATCACCCTTGCAGGTCGGGGAGATCATCAAACGGCTCCGCGGGCCGAGGCGCATTCTTAGCGACATGGAAGCCAAGGAGATTCTGAAAAGCTATGGGATTCCCATTGTCGAGGAGTTTTTGAGTCAATCCGTTGATGAAGCGCTGGAGGCTGCAAGAAAGATCGGCTACCCGGTCGTTCTCAAGGGACAGTCCGCAGCGATTCCTCACAAGACCGAAGCTGGGCTCGTGAAGCTCAATGTGCGAAACGGAGAGGAGTTGCGGTCCTCCTTTGCCCAGATTCTTGAAAACGCTCAGTCATACAGACGGGGCGCTGACGTTGATGGGATTTTGGTTCAACAGATGATTCCCTCCGATGCCGCCGAGGTGATTGTGGGGATCTCTCAAGACGCAGCCTTTGGCCCCACCGTCGTTTTTGGCCTCGGAGGTATTTTCGTTGAGCTCCTAAAAGACACCGTGATCCGAATCCCGCCGATCAGCCAGGACGAAGCCTGGACCATGATTTCAGAGGTCAAAGCGAAGGATCTCTTGGAAGGATTCCGTGGAAAGGCACGGTCGGATGTGGAAGCCCTCGTCGAGACGTTGGTGCACGTGGGGCAAATGGCTGTTGATCTGAAGGAAGTGCTCAATTCTCTCGATCTCAATCCCCTGATGGTCCTCCCCAGGACCAAAGGGGTTCGGGTTGTTGATGTGGTGATGGCAGTGGGAGGATGAAAGGTAGCAAAGCGCAGAGAGCAAACCACTCATTTCACCGGGGACGCAGAGAACACAGGGGAAATGCAATTTTGTCCCAGGAGGGACCGGGACAAAAACCCCTCCCCCGAAGGGGCAGTTATTCGACCTCTATGGCTCGAAGGAATCCTCGTATCTGGAATGGTGGTGGGCGGTGAACCCCGAGACAATCAAAGGTAAAGGAGTCAGGTTTTATGAAAATGTTACTTTCCGGAAATGAAGCCATCGCACGAGGGGCCTACGAGGTTGGGATTCAAATCGTCGCAGGTTATCCTGGGACACCTAGCTCGGAAATCCTCGAAAACATGACGCAGTACAAGGAGATCTATTCCGAGTGGTCGGTCAATGAAAAAGTCGCCATGGACATGGCTGCAGGAGCGGCTTACTCGGGCCGCAGGAGCCTGGTGACCACCAAGCAGGTAGGGATGAACGTTCTTTCCGATTCCCTTTTTTACGCCGTCTACACCGGATTGGAGGCTGGCTTGGTCGTTGTGACGGCCGATGACCCGGGGCTTTTCAGCACCCAAAACGAGCAGGACAACCGTCACTATGCCAAGCTCGGGAAGTTTCCGCTTCTCGAACCTGCCGACAGCCAGGAGGCCAAGGATTTCATCGTCAAAGGGATTGAGATGAGTGAGCGCTTCGACACGCCGGTCGTCGTCCGCACTACGATGAGGACCTCCCATTCCAAATCGATGGTGGCCCTCGGTGAGCGGCAACAGAGAAAAGACGAGATCGGCTCCTTCACGAGAAACATCCAGAAGTACAACTGCATGTGCGTCTGGGCCAAGAAGCGACATCCGGTTGTGGAACAGAGGCTTCTTGACCTGGCCGAGTATGCCGAGACCTTTCCCTGGAATCGGATCGAGTGGGGAGAGCGGAAGCTGGGCCTCATTGCAAGCGGGGTGGTTTACGAGTACGCACGGGAGGTTTTCAAGAACGCTTCCTTTTTGAAGCTCGGGATGACCTACCCGCTACCCAGGAACCTCATCCGCGAATTCGCCAAGGGCGTGCGGAAGCTGGTTGTCATCGAAGAGCTCGACCCGTTTATCGAAGAGCAGATCAAGGCCATGGGAATAAAGGTGATCGGAAAAGAGATCTTTCCCCCCTGTGACGAACTCCTTCCGCAGACCCTGAGACGGATAGGTGTGGAGGCCAGATTCCTGCGCAAGAGGGAAGGGAAAAAGGTTCATGCTTCGCCTCCTGACAACCTGCCGGGAAGAAGCCCGGTTCTCTGTCCCGGCTGCCCTCATCGAACGAGTTATTTCCTTCTGAACAAAATGAAGCTTCCGGTGGCTGGAGACATCGGATGTTATAACCTGGGTGCGCTGCCTCCTTTCAGCGCCCAGCACACGATGGGAGCCATGGGCGCGAGCATCGGCGTTCTCCACGGGATGGGTAAGTCAGGACTTCCAGAACCTGCGGTGGCCACGATCGGAGACTCAACCTTTTTCCATGCGGGCATTCCACCTCTCCTGAACATGGTTCACAACAGGGGCGTTGGGACGGTCATCATCATGGACAACAGCACAACCGCCATGACCGGCCACCAGGACCACCCCGGGATCGAAACGACGCTGATGGGAGATAAGGTGAAGAAGGTCGATATCTATGGGCTTGTCAAGGCCATGGGTGTGGAAAAAATTCTCAAGGTGAATGCTTTCGATGTGAAGGCGATGGAGATGGCGCTCAAGGAATGCACTTCCTTTAAGGGAACGGCTGTTCTCATTGCCGAAGGAGAATGCGTCTTTATTTCCAAAGACCCGCAACCCGCTTATGGGGTGGATCTGGACCTTTGTACGGCCTGCGGGATCTGTTCGCGCATGGGATGTCCTGCCATCGTGAAAGTCAATGCGGTCCATGAGAAGACGGGGAAGAGAAAGACGGGCATTGATCCAGTCCTTTGTACGGGGTGTGACGTGTGCAGGCAGGTGTGTCCGACAGGAGCGATCAAGAAGCCGGAAAAGAAAGTCGCATAGAAATCAGATGGGGTGAGGAAATGATGTCAATGAAGAGCGTCGATTTCTTAATTGCAGGGATTGGAGGCCAGGGGACGGTTGTTGCCAGTGACATCCTTTCGGATGTTGGGAGTGAGAGTGGATATGACGTCAAGAAGTCGGATATTCTCGGACTGGCTGTGAGGGGAGGCAGTGTCGTCAGCCATGTCCGCTGGGCCGAGCAGGTCCATGCGCCCATGATCGAGGAAGGAACAGCACACTTTCTTGTTGGATTCGAGTGGTTAGAGACCCTTCGACGATTGTCTTATGTCAATGCCAAGGGGACCATCGTCGTGAACGACTGCCGTCTCGATCCGATCACCGTGAGCTCCGGGGAAGCCGACTATCCGGGGAAGGAAACAATCCTGACCGAACTGAAAAAGGCTGCCAGGAAGGTGTATGTGATTCCGGGGCTGCAGACCGCCCTCGATATCGGGAATGCTCGGACACTCAATATAGTGGTGATGGGTGCACTTTCAAGGCTGCTTGAGCCCTCCCCATCACTCTGGGAGGAAATTGTCCGGAAAAGGGTACCGAAGAAGCTGGTCGACCTTAATCTCAACGCTTTCAGGAAGGGCAGGGGACTGATCAAGTAGTTTTCTGACCTGACAGATCCAGGGAGTCAAGGAGTCTTCTATGAATCAAGAGAGCATGAAACCCATTCTCTTCACACGGGGCAATCCGGCAGAAGAAGCGTTGCCGATTGCTGATATGATTGAGTGCGCGAACTTGGCGTTTCAACGCGAAGGCAAGATCCTTTTTCAGTACGGCCACTATTCGGGATACGGCCCCCTCCGGGAGTGGATCGCCCAGCGGTTCGGGGTGAAATACGAACAGGTGCTCATCGGAAACAGCTCCATGGAGTTTTTCACCTTCGTCGCAGCCCTCATGGTCAGGCCGGGGGATACGGTTTATCTCGAGTGTCCGAGCTATGACCGCGCCATCACAGCCATGAAGCGGATTGGATCCAATGTGGTTGGGATCCCTTTGGAGAAGGATGGTGTAAACATCGACATGCTCAAGAAGGAGTTGAAGCGTTCGGTTCCAAAAGTCTTCTATATCATTCCCGACTTTCAGAACCCTTCGGGGGTGACGACCCGTCTCGAAAAACGGAAGGAAGTGGCCCGTCTGGCCCAGGAGCACGGGTTTTACATCGTCGAGGATTCTCCTTACCGATACTTGAGATATCGAGGAAAGGACGTTCCGACCTTTAGAGAGCTCCTACCGGATCGGACTCTCCACATTTCTTCCTTCAGCAAGATCCTGAGCCCGGGAATCCGGATCGGCTTTATTATTCTGCCTATGGATCTGGCTCCGCGGTTTCACAAGTGGAGCGAAGACACCTATATCCATCCTGTCCTTCCCACAGAAGGGATTGTGAACGAGTACTGCCGGAGAGGACTTTTGGATCCAAACATAGAGCGGCTCAAGGGGCTCTATCGTCCTCGGATGGAAGCGATGTTGGAGGCCCTCGCTGAGAACTTGAAGGGAGCCGAGTGGATTGAGCCTGGCGGCGGTTATTTTATTTCGACGACCCTTCCCGAAAAGACCGATGGCCATGCGATCTGGAAGAATTGTAGGAATTTCGGGATCGTTCTGACGGATGGGAGAGGATTCTTCCCCGACGGGAAGGGAGAGAATTTTATCCGGCTCCCCTTCTCGGCATTGCCTCCCCAAGAGATCGAGGAGGGAATCCGCCGGCTTGCCAAAGCGATCGACCATTACCGTAAATGATTCTTTTTCCTTTTGAAAGCATAGGCTGGGATGGATTTGATTCGCCTAAGGGGGTGAAGCTATGAAAATCATGGTGATTAATCCAAACACATCGCAAAGCATGACGGATCATCTTCGGCAAGAACTCGAGCGGATAAAACGGCCGGATACGGAATTGACTGTTGTCTGTGCTGAGAGAGGACCTGAAACGATAGAGTCAGCCTATGACGAGGCTTATGCTATTCCACCCACCCTTGAGTTGGTCAAAAGGGCAAACCAAGAAGATTATCATGCCATCATTATTGCCTGTTTCTCCGATCCGGGATTGGAAGCCGCCAAAGAGATCTCAAAGATTCCAGTCATTGGGATTGAGGAGTCGAGCCTTCATATGGCCGCCATGTTGGGGGCCAAGTTTTCCGTCATTACCCCGAGAAGACAGAGAATTCCGTCGAAGCGAGAACATGTCCATATGAGAGGGCTTGACTATTTCCTGGCTTCTGTTCGCAGTTTGGATCTGTCCGTAGCCGAAACGGATGCCAAGCCCGAAAAGACCAAGAGGAGAGTCTTGGAGGTGGCGAAGCAGGCTGTGGAAGACGGCGCAGAGGTCATTCTCTTAGGATGTGCGGGAATGGCTGGCTACGCGCCGGAAATCGAATCAAAGCTGAATATCAAGGTCATCGACCCATCAGCCGTCGCCCTGAAAATGGCCGAGGCCATGGCAGATTTGGGATTGACTCACAGCAAAGCCGGGCTATTCGCTAAGCCCACGGAAAAGGTATTCAAATAAGTCCGTTAACATCTATCTTCGAACGAAAAGTCCCGACCATGGGAAAGGACGACCCGATCAAAAGGTTCGAGCCCAACATCGATAGAATCCAACGGGATATCTTGGCCCTTTCACGCATCACCTCATCCACGGAGTCAGGTTACACACGCCTCTCCTTCACAGATGAAGATCGAAGGGCGAGAGAATATATCGCCCGTTTGATGGAAGACGAGGCAAGACTTACCGTCAGCATCGATCCCGTTGGAAACCTCATTGGAAGAAGAGAGGGGAAGAAACGGAAGCCAGCGCTTCTGTTAGGTTCCCATCTCGATACGGTGAGAGGAGGGGGGAGATTTGATGGGGTCTCAGGGGTCATTGGAGCCATTGAGGTAGCCAGGAGATTTGAAGAAAAAGGAACTAAAAACATACACCCTGTAGAGGTGGTCGCTTTCATTGCTGAAGAGCCCTCTCCCTTTGGTCTCTCCACGATAGGGAGCAGGGGAATGGCAGGGAAACTGTCCCCTGAGATTCTTGGATCTCTGCAAGACGATGCAGGAAGAACGTTGGAAAAGGCGATCCGTGAGATAGGAGGAGATCCAGCGAACATCGGCAAAGCTAGAAGGTCTTCGAAGGATGTCCTCGCCTATTTGGAGCTTCATATCGAACAGGGACCCCAGCTGTGCTCGAAGAGCATTCCCATCGGGGTCGTCACAGGGATCGTGGGGATCTCGAGAGGAAAGGTTGAAGTCCTTGGGAAGAATGACCATTCAGGAACGACCTCCATGGATGTCAGAAAAGATGCCCTTGTGGGAGGTTCGGAGGCTGTTCTTGCCCTGGAAAGGATCTGCGCTGAATTAACGGGAGTCGTGGGTACTGTAGGCAGAATTGAAGTTTTTCCGAACTCCTCAAACGTCATCCCCGGAAGGGTGATTCTTGATATGGAGATCAGGAGCCTGAGTGAGGATCTTCTCCACCAGGCTGCGTCCTCTTTTCGGGAGGCATTAGAATGGATCAAAGAGAAAAGAGGTGTCCAGATCCTTTTTGAAATCGGGATCAGCTCAAAACCTGTTGCCTTCGACTTGAACATGGTGAAACGGGTCGTTAGGGTCTGTGAACAACTCGGTATTCCTCATGCCAAATTGTCCTCAGGAGCGGGTCACGACGCAAATCATCTTGCTGAGGTTGCTCCTGTGGGCATGATTTTCATTCCCTCAAGAGACGGAAGAAGCCATTGTCCCGAAGAATGGACGGAATTTGAAGAGGTCTGCTTGGGAACAGAAGTCCTTGCCTGCACCGTTGCAGGAATCGACAGGGATGCAGCCCTTTCAAGCGGCCATCCTGATTTTTGATCTAGACAACGGCACAAGATACGCAAGGGGTGAGATATGGGTAAACATTTTGACTTGCTTATTAGCGGAGGACTCCTCGTTAGTGGGAATGGATTTTCCTGCTCAGATGTCGCTATCTGTGACGGACAAATTGCGGAGGTGAATCCAGGTATAACTCCCCGGAGTGCTCACCAACTGCTCGATGCGAGCGGAAAATTCATTTTACCAGGGATCATCGACGTTCATACCCATCCGCTTTACGAGGACGACTTTGAGACCACCTCCTTAACGGCGGCTTGGGGAGGGACGACTACGCTGATTCACTACGCTTATGCATTTCACAACCAGAATGTGGCTGAAGCCATAGAAAAGGCGATCACAGAGGCAAGCCGGGTCTCGTATCTGGATTTTGGCCTTCATGTGGGTCTCTTTCAGGTGGAAAAGCAGTATCGGCAAATCCCCGAGGCTTTTCAGTTGGGCGTGCGGACGTTTAAAATGTTTATGACTTACGCTAAGCTTGGCCGGATGACCTCCGACTACTATTTGGCGGCCGCCATGGATCTCATTGCGAAGCATGGGGGAATGGCCATGGTTCATGCAGAAAATGGCCTCGCTACGGATTATTTAGAAGATAAATTCAACAGTGAGGGAGTTCCAGCCATTGAGGCCTTTACCCGCATGCGACCTGCGGCACTGGAAGCGGAGGCAATCAATCGGGCCATTGCCATTGCCGAGGTTTCTGGGTGTTCGATATACATTCCTCACCTTAGTGCCGGTCGAGGGTTGGAGCCCATTGCCCGTGCCCGGTCTGCCGGTCAACCCGTCTTTGCAGAAACGTGTCCGCAATATCTTGTTTTAACTGAAAGGGACCTTTTCCGGTGGGGACCCTTGGCGAAAATTGGTCCTCCCCTTCGTACCTCGGAGGATAATGAGGCCCTATGGAGGGGGTTAATTGACGGAACGATCGATGTTGTGGCGAGCGATCATGCGCCCAAAGCCAAGAGGCGTGAGGACGATTTTTTCGAGGCTGCCTACGGTTCCCCACAAGCTGAGACCCTTTTGCCCGTGATGTATGATGCAGGCGTTAATGGCGGCCGGATCAGCCTTCCTCGGTTAACTCAGCTTCTCTCGGAGGCTCCGGCTCGTATCTTCGGCCTCTATCCCCGCAAGGGAAGCTTACAGGTTGGATCTGATGCAGATATTGTGATCTTCGATCCGACCGGTCGTCACCGATTGTCTGGGAAAACGCAACATAGTAAGGCGGGCTATACCCTCTATGAAGGCCGCGAATGCTTAGGCCAGCCGTGGATGACTCTGCAGCGCGGCCGAATTGTACTGGATCGAGATCGATTGGTGGCAAGTCCTGGAGATGGACATTTCATTCGCCTGAGCTAAAGAACGATTCGTAATGGCCAGAGAGAAATTGGATCCCCGTGGTTTTTGGAAACGTTTGGTGATGAGATAAGACGAAATAAACGGATAAGTGGAGGAAGTCATGGGTTGAAACTTTGTAAGCGATTTGACATATTTTAGGTTAAGAGCGCTGATCGTGGTCCCTGATGAATTTTCTTCATCTTGTGCGTTGTCCATGGAGGGTGAGGTATGGAAGCTTACATATACTATGAGGGGAAAAAGGTTGGGTTCGAAGTTCCGGCGGGATGGAATCTGCTTTACGGAAAAGAGATAACTCCCGCCAAGGTTTGTTCCAATCCCGTGGAGGAAGTCAAAAGGTCCCTTGATCATCCCATCGGTTCCGAACGGATAGAAGAGCTGGCTGCATGTGCAAGCCGTGCGGTCATCATTTTTGACGACCTGACCCGGCCCACTCCCACCCACTTGGCATTTCCAGAAGTGTTGAACCGATTGAACCAGGGCGGAATCCCAGATCATCGGATCGCGGCTCTTTGTGCAACAGGGACCCATCAATCTCCTGACGAAGCCGGGTTGAGGCATAAGCTTGGGTCAGAGGCTTACCGGAGGCTCTATCCCAGGGTTTACAATCATGATGCAGAATCAAAAGAGAATGTGCTAGTCGGTAGGACTTCAAGGGGCATGCCGGTCGAGATTAATCCTTTGGTGGCCGAAACAGACCTCACCATAGGCATCGGGGCATGCTTTCCGCACAACTGGGCTGGTTTCGGTGGAGGCAGCAAGATCGTCATGCCAGGGGTATGCGGAGTCCAATCCATTGCCCTCCACCATCTCACTTGGATTCGAAACATACATACAAAGACAGGAATCACTCAGGGAAACCTATTCTACGAAGAATGCAATGAGATTGCCCGAATGATTGGGTTTAAATACAAGATTGACTTTCTTTTGAATTTTAAGGGGGAAGTCGTGAAAGTCTTCTCGGGAGATGTGGTCGCAGAGCATGCCGAGGCCAGCAAAGAGTGTATCCGAATCATAGCCGTGGACATCCCACACAAAGCGGATGTCACGATTTCTGCTGCGTATCCGTTAGAGCTGGGCAATCAATCCATCAAAGCTCTCACTGCGGCCGTGTCGGTCACCAAATTCGGCGGCCAGATCATTTGGGTCGCCCCCCAAAGAGACCGGGACCAACTCCTCCCTCTTGTCCATGAGGTCAGTTTGGACAAGACGGCCAACGAATATCACCGTCAGCTTCTTGAGGGGAAATATCCTGAGGCCTTGAAACCCATGGGATTGAGCTTCATGTGCACCGTTCTGGAAATCAAGAGGTACCGGGATCGTTTTGCTCGAATTGTCCATGTAACCGATGGCTTAGATCGGTCCACGGTCGAATCGATGAAGATGACGCACGCGGAAACGGTAAGTGAGGCTTGTGAAATCGTGAAAAATGATCTGGCGAAGGCGGATGTCGTCATTCTTCCCTATGGAGGGGTAGTGATGCCGCGGGTTGGCTCTTCGTAAGTACTTGACACCCTCATAGGGTGTACTCGGCCGAATCTAAATGTCTTGCCCTTAACCCGCTGTGCCTTCCGTAAGGAAGTCCAAGGATAAGGTTTTAAACAGAGCGTATGTTTGTTATCCGTCTTGACACGTATTGGCTCTTCCCTTATATTGGGAGCGTTTAAAGGTAAGTCAGGAGGGGGGTCTGTTTGCTCGTTTGTGTACGAATAAGGATCGCTTGAAGGGTGTTAAAGGGTGTGTGACCCGCAGGAGTTCAGTCTTCTGCTTCCCAAAAGGGATACCGCACACCAAGATCTAAACTCCCGGGTCTGCTTTGCAGCCGGTAAAAACATTACAAAGGAGGAGAATCGATGAAAGCACTCACAAGATTTCTATTGATTGGAGCGATGATGGTTGGAGTGGGTTTGGGGTTTTCTCTGTCCGGCATCGCACAAGACAAGCCGCTCGTGATTGGCGTGGATGGGACCTTTGCACCGCATGCCATGCCGAAGATCGGCGGCGGTGTGGAAGGCTTCAACGTTGACTTGGCCTTGGAGATTGGCCGGCGCATGGGCCGCAAGGTCGAGATTGTGGCACAGCAGTTCTCTGGTCTCATTCCGGGGATGAATTCGGGGAAGTTCGATTTTCTTGCAGCACCCACGACCGTGATGCCTGAGCGGGCAAAGAACCTCCTCTTCAGTGAAGGCTATCTCGAAACAGACCTTCAATTCGTCATCCCCATTAACAAGCCGGACATCAAGACCCTGGAAGGCCTGAACGGAATGGTAATCGCCGTCAACACGGGATCAAACTACGAGATGTGGGCCCGGGAGAATGAATCAAAATACGGTTTCAAGCACGAATCCTATGGCACCAATACCGACGCGGTGCAGGCCGTCATGTCGGGCCGTGCTGACGCAAACTTCGTCGGTCATACGGTGGCAGCCTATGCTGTTAAGAAGAATCCTCAATCTCTCAAGCTCTCTTATAAAATCAAGACGGGTCTGGTTTGGTCCATTCCCTTCCGCAAGGACGACAGGAAGATGCGGAACACTGTCGAGGAAGTGATCGAGTGCATGAAACTCGATGGAACTCTCGCTAAGCTGGTAGAGAAATGGTTCGGCGTGAAGCCCGATTCCGATTCGCCAGCGGTCACGGTCTATCCTGGCTATGGTCCACCAGGCTTCGAAGGATACGATCCGACGGAGCATAAGCCGAAATGCAAGTAAAAAATAGGGAACGGATGAGGCTGGGCAGCGGGATCGCGATGACGAGATCGCTGCCTGGCGTTTTTTGTGGGCATGAAGGAACGAGGCAATGACCCAACTCCACATAGAACCGATCCTCGATGTCGCAGGACTCCACAAGTCATTCGGCCATCTCGCAGTGCTCAAAGGGATCGACCTTCAGGTGCACCCGCGGGAACTGATCTTCATCATCGGGCCCTCTGGCTCGGGCAAGAGCACACTGCTGCGGTGCTGTAACCGTCTTGAGGAACCGACCTCAGGTTCCATCAAGATTGAGAGCGTTGATATCCTCGCCCCCGGCGTTGACATCAATGCGGTTCGGCGCCGCATCGGAATGGTTTTCCAGTCCTTCAACCTCTATCCCCACCTGAACGCAATGGGAAATGTGACCCTCGCCCTGCGCAAGGTACTGGGTAAACCGAAGCAGGATGCAGAAGAGATGGCGATGCAAGTTCTGAAGAGGGTCGGCCTTGCCGATAAAGCAAGGGCCTTTCCGAATGAACTATCCGGAGGGCAGCAGCAGCGCGTCGCCATCGCCAGAGCCCTCGCTCTTGAACCTGCCATCATGCTTTTCGATGAGCCCACCAGTGCCCTCGATCCCGAGCTCGTCGGAAGTGTGCTTAAGGTGATGCGCGAAATGCGTGAATCAGGCATGACCATGGTCGTGGTGAGCCATGAGATGCGCTTTGCGAGAAGCGCCGCCCACCGTGTCCTCTTTATGGACGAGGGAGTGATTCTGGAGGAGGGGCCTCCTGAAAAGATCTTCAGTGACCCCGATCACCCTCGGACCAAGGAGTTCCTCTCAAGCCTCGAGTCTCACTGAAATCCGATCGCGGAAGGTTCAGGCTTTGTTCAATTAGTCTTCTTTCATTCGGGTACTGGGTATGTGGGAAAGGTTTGTTTTTTCATACTTTAACTGGGAAGTGATGGCAGAGTATCTGCCTAACATTGTGGAGGGGTTCTTCCTCACGATCCGACTTGCCTTGGCAATCGTCGTCACGGGCATCGTCGCAGGGTTGGTTTTTGCTCTGATTCGTTCCTTCCGCATCAGAGTCATCAACTTCTTTATCGTCATTTTCGTGGATGTGCTGCGTGCCCTGCCTCCCCTTATTATCATCGTCATGTTCTACTTCGCCCTTCCCTCCATAGGCATCCGGATGTCCGGTTTCACCGCCACATGGCTCTCTCTGAGTTTAGTGCTCACGGCCTTTGCTGAGGAGATCTTCTGGGCGGGAATTCTCTCCGTACCCAAAGGACAGTGGGAGGCTGCCCGTTCGACAGGCCTGACGTTCATGAAGACGATGCGGTACGTGGTGCTGCCCCAGGCCGTGCGGCTCACGATTCCTCCCCTGACCAACCGGACGATGGCGATTACCAAGGGAACGGCCCTCGGTGCGGTCGTGGCCGTGGGCGAGATCCTGAATCAAGCGCAGACCGGACTCTCCCTGTCCTACAACCCATCGCCCCTTACTCTGGGGGCCTTTGCCTATTTGCTTATATTCGGGCCCGTCGTCTACTTTGGCCGTTGGATCGAAACTCGGTTTGCCTGGAAACGCTAAGCCATGGAACAGATCATCCAAAGTTTCTTCAATCTCGGAATCGTCAAAGCCGCGTTTCCCTTCCTGCTACGGGGTTTCGGCATGACCGTCCTGTTGTGCCTGACGGTCATCCCTCTTGGTCTTACCGGAGGACTCACCATGGCCCTGCTCTCGACGGTCAAGAACCGTGTTGTGAAATGGCTGGTCGTGATCTACACGGATTTCTTCCGGGCCTTCCCGCCCCTGGTCCTACTGATCTTCATCTACTACGGTGTTCCCTTCATCGGCATCGACCTGCCCGCTTTTGTAGCAGTTGCATTGGGGTTCTTCCTAAACACCTCGAGCTATTACGGAGAGATTTTCCGGGCAGGGATCGAAAGTATCCCGCGGGGCCAGACCGAAGCGGCACGGTCTACGGGTTTGAACAGACTAAAAACCATGGCTTATGTCATTGTGCCACAGGCGACGCGCAACGTAATCCCCGATTTGATCAGTAATACCCTGGAAGTGGTGAAGCTTACTTCGATTGCGAGTGTGGTGGCCCTGCCGGAACTCCTCTATGCCGCCCGACAGGGGCAATCGATCACTTACAATGCGACGCCAATCGTTGCTGCAGGGGTCATTTACTTGATCTGCCTCTGGCCGGTGGTGCGGCTCCTCAGCCGCTTTGAGCACAAGAGTACCTACTTGCAATAAAAAGAGCTTATCGAATCCATTTTCCAATGGACTGACAATGGCGGTTAGGCTGCCCACGTCTGCGTGTCGGAAGTCTTTGGGATGAAGGCAGAGACAATAAAAATTTGTAATCCCCCCCTTTGAAACTGTGTCGTAATGGGAGGGAATTACATGCCTGTCATGCTGGACGAAGTGAAGAATCTCATGGAATCGATAAGTTAGAAAATGTAGATTCTTCCCTGCCTACCGGCAGGCAGGGGCTAACGCCTCATAATGACATTACGACACAGTCTTTTTGGAAAAGGGAGGTGTGAAGAGATTTAAGGAGGAAAGAATATGTCTGAAGTCAGTTTAATCGTGAAAGCAGGCCAATTGGTTCCGGCCCATGATCAGCCGTCCATTCCCTACGGAGCTGTAGCCATATCGGGAAACAGCGTCGTCGCCATTGGAACGTATGATGAGCTTTCGAAACGACATCCGAATGCTCGGGAGATTGGAGGCGATCAATTTTTGTTAATCCCCGGTTTGATCAATGGCCATGGCCACGGAAAAGGATTGAGCGACTTTCAACGGGGGGCAAGAGATAACACGCTCGAATCGTGGCTCTTGGATACGCGCAAGTATGTCCCTGTGCCCGTCTATGACGATGTCGCCTATTCTGCTGTCAGGCTTTTGAAATCTGGTGTCACTACGACCATGCACAACCACGTGCTGAAGGATCCGAAAGCCTATCAACAGGAATTTGAGGAGGCAATCAAGGCTTACAGGGATGTGGGAATTCGCGTTCAATTCAATCCAGGGATTCGAAACGAGAATCCTTTTATCTATGGGAATAATGCAGCCTTTCTCGAAAAGTTACCAAAAGAGCTGGAGAAGCTTCTCGTCACACCTCCAGCGGCTGGGTCGTTGACAGGGGAGAACTTTATAAGGGTAGTCGCTGATCTTCATGCCCATCATAACTCTCCAATGTGCCGGATCGGCTTTGGGCCCATGGCCCCACAGTGGTGCACTCGAGACTTGTTGGTTGACGTGAAATTGGCTGCCGAAAAACTCGGAACCCCCATCCACATCCACGCCCTGCAATCCATTTTCCAGAAGATTTATGGACTTGAATTCCACGGTAAAACCTTGATTGAATACATGAATCAGATCGGTCTTCTCGGTCCGCGTCTTGTGATTGGACACTGTGTCTGGCCCACCGACGGAGATATCGATATTCTTGCTAAGACCCAAACCGGTGTCACCCATCACGCATCCACCAACCTGCGGGTGAGAAATGGGATCTCACCGGTCTTCGAGATGTTACGCGCCGGTGTTCGAGTGGGTCTCGGAATTGACAGCAAATCGATCAATGATGATGACGATATGATCCAGGAGATGAAAGTTTGTTTCCTCCTTCATCGCATCCCCTCACTGGAAGTGAATTCAACCTACTTGAGTGCCAAACAGGTCTTCCAGATGGTGACCGAAACGAATGCCACCCTGCTCGGGTATGGCCGGCAACTTGGCCGTCTCGCGCCGGGCCGGCTTGCCGACCTTGTTCTCCTCGATTACCAAAAAATGTGTTTTCCCTTTGTTGACCCATTCCATGACCCCGTTGAGGTCCTTCTTTATCGAGGGAAAGGCAGTCATGTCCATACGGTGATGGTCGACGGCCGGATTGTCGTCGAGGATGGGCGGGTGTTGACCATCGATGGAGAAGCCGTTGGGAACCGTTTAGCCGAAGCGGCTTCTCGGCGTAGAACTGAAAGAGAAGAAGGCCTGGCCCATGTCTTGGATGAATTGAAGAAACATGTCATCCAATATTACCAAGGGTGGACGCAAAAGGTGGAGCCGAAGCCATATTTCGGCATCAACTCGCGGGTGGATGGGCTAAGAAGAACCTGAGCTAATTTCGAGATGCAAGTTCAAACTTGAGAGGTTTCGCTTCAAGGTTTTTCCGGAAGAAGCTCTCGGCGCTTTTTTCTCTCTTTAACTGAGGGATTACCTAAATTTTTTCTTGAAAAAGGGAATCGTCCTTGATAAATTCGATTTTCGTATGACAGCAAAGGTCAGTGATGCGGAACCACAAAAGGAGGGAACTCAGTAATGGCCATTCACATGAAAGGAAAATCGCTGGCGAGCCTTTCTGATCGTACGAAGGAAGAGATTGAGCAGATTCTAAAGACATCCGAATTGTTAAAGCTTCAAAGCCTTCGTGGTCAGGAGCATCCGTTGTTAAAGGGTAAGACCCTGGCCATGATCTTCGAGAAGCCATCGACACGGACCAGGGTTTCCTTCGAAGTGGGGATGTGGCAGCTTGGAGGGTATGCGCTCTATTTAAGCGCCAGTGATCTCCAGTTAGGGCGTGGAGAAACGATCGGTGATACGGCCCGGGTCCTTTCCCGCTACGTCGACGGGATTATGGCGAGAGTTTTCGCTCATCAGACGATTCTTGATCTCGTTAAGTCTTCGACCGTCCCGGTCATTAATGGGCTGTCAGACTTCACGCACCCTTGTCAGGGCTTGGCCGATCTCTTCACCATCTATGAAAAAAAAGGTCAGCTTTCAGGGTTGAAACTGGCCTACCTAGGTGACGGGAATAATGTCGCCCATTCGCTCATCTATGGTTGTTCGAAGGTCGGCATGGATATCGGCCTTGCGTGCCCTAAGGGTTATGAACCCGATTCCAGAGTCGTATCTGAAGGAAGGGAGGAGGCAAAAAAGAGGGGCAGGGTGGTGACTGTGACCAATGATCCTGTAGAGGTCGTCTTGGGAGCGGATGTCGTTTATACGGATGTCTGGGCGAGCATGGGAAAAGAGAAGGAACATGAAGAGAGGGTGAAGATATTCAAACCCTATCAGGTCAATGCTGAATTGGTGAAGAGGGCAAAACAGGATTATATTTTCATGCATTGCCTGCCGGCCCACCGGGGAGAAGAAGTGATCGATGAGGTGGCTGATTCAAAAAACAGTGTCATCTTTGATCAAGCGGAGAACAGACTGCATACACAGAAAGCATTGTTGGCACTCAGCATGTAGAGGCCTGGAGCACGGAGCATAGGGCATAGCCATATGGAAGCACCAAATCCCAAGCACCAAATTCCAAATAAATTTCAATCACCCAAATTCGAAAAAACATCTGGTTGGTGGTTTGAAATTGGTATTTGGAGCTTATTTGGGATTTGGAATTTGTGATTTGGGATTTCAAACTCTATGCCCTTTGCTCGCTGCCCTATGCGGCTTTGGGGGAAAAAGATGCCAGAGAAATACGACATTCTGATTCATAAGGGCCTCGTGGTCACAGGCTCCGGAGTTCGGAAGGCAGATGTCGGGATCAAAGGGGAAAAGATCGTTGCCGTCAAACCCGGCCTTTTGGAGAAAGAAGCCAGGCGTGCGATCAATGCCTCGGGTAAGTATATTATGCCAGGGGTGATCGATGTCCATGTTCATCCTGTCTATGAGGACGACCTGGGAGGACTCTCCTACACGGCTGCTTTTGGAGGGACAACCACTCTCATCCATTTTGCCTATGCCAAGCCTGGAATGAAATTGATCGACACGATCAAGAAATATCAGGAGGAAGGTCTCCAGAAATCCTACCTTGACTTTGGAATTCATGGAACACTCTTTGACCCAGCCTCTCAAGTTGAAGAGATTCCCAAAGCCTTTGATCTTGGGGTCAGTTCCTTCAAGATGTTTATGACCTATGCCAAACTCAAATGGATGACAGATGACTATCACCTCACTGCTGCCATGGATCTCATCTCAAACGGTGGTGGATTGGCCATGGTCCATGCAGAGAACGGTCTGGTCACGGACTATCTGGAGGATCGATCTCTTAAACGAGGGGAGGATCAAAAAAAAGTCTTTCTGAAAACAAGACCTGACCTTCTCGAAGCAGAAGCTATTTTTAGAGCCCTGACCATAGCAGCTGTCACCCGCTGTCCTCTTTATATCGTTCATCTGAGCACAGAAAAAGGTGTGATCCCCATCCAGAGGGCTAAAGAAGAAGGTCAGCGAGTTTATGTGGAGACTTGTCCCCAATACTTGACGATGACCGATGCCAAACTGCAGAAATTGGGGCCTTTAGCTAAGATTGGTCCTCCTCTTCGAAGCGAAAAAGACCGGTTAGCCCTCTGGAAAGCGATACAGGGAGGTCTGATCGATGTGGTGGCAAGCGATCATGCTCCAAAGGCAAAGAAGTTGGACGATCCTTTTTTTGAGGCGCCCTATGGCTCTCCTCAGTCCGAAACGATGTTAACCGTTACGTATGATGAAGGGGTGAATAAGAAAAGGATCAAATTAAATAAGTTGGTCCGGCTTTTTTCGGAGAACCCTGCAAAAATCTTCGGCCTCTATCCGAAGAAAGGAACGATTCAGAATGGATCAGATGCAGATCTGGTTATCTTTGATCCGAAGCATGCCTACACCATCAAGCATGAGAATCAACACTCTGGAGCACCCTATACGCTTTATGAAGGCAGAAAGTGCCTCGGAAAACCTGTCCTCACCATGCAGAGGGGAAAGATCTTGGTTGAGGATGGAGAGATGAAGGGAAGACCTGGAGAAGGGAAGTTCTTACCGACGAAGACGGCTAAAGGTAGATAGAACATCCTAGGCAATCGGTGCGCTCGGGGATCGCACCCTACAGTAAAGACCATAAACATGTAGGGCCCGTTCCCTGAACGGGCCGAAGAAGGAGATGAATATGGGTAGCCTTAAGGGAAAAGACATTCTTCACGGCAATCAATTTTCGAAAAAAGAGATCGATGCCATCATTAAAACAGCGGCTCAGATGGAAAAAGACTTGAAGAGCAAGGGTTCTCTGAATCTATTGAGGGGAAAGATCCTCGTCACGCTGTTTTTCGAGCCGAGCACCAGAACACGGCTGTCCTTTGAGGCGGCCATGCAGCGGCTGGGGGGAGGTGTGATCAGCATGGGTTCGGTGGAGGGGTCCTCTGTGGCCAAAGGGGAGACGTTGGCTGACACGGCACAGACAGTGGCTCAATATGCAGATGTGATCGTCGTCCGTCATCCTCGAATCGGTTCAGCCAAGGAGGTGGCCGATGCCGTTTCCATCCCTGTGATCAATGCCGGTGATGGGGCAGGACAGCATCCAACACAGGCACTCCTTGACCTCTACACGATTCGGAAGGAGTTGGGCACGCTCAAAAATCTTTCGATCACTCTGGTGGGTGATCTCAAGAATGGTCGGACCGTTCACGCCCTGGTAGAGATTCTCTCTCACTTCGGGGTCCATTTCTACTTTGTTGCTCCGAGTGTTCTCCAAATGCCCGGCGAGATAACAGAGCGGATGAAGGAAAAAGGATGTGAGGTGATTGAAACGGATGATCTCGCCATGGCCGCCTCCAAAAGTGATCTCGTCTATATGACAAGGATTCAGAAGGAGCGGTTCGCTGACGTATCTGAATATGAAAAGGTTAAGGGGAGCTACATCCTCAACCGGGAGTTTCTGGGGCGGCTAAAAAAGAAGATCACGATTCTTCATCCCTTACCCAGGGTCGATGAAATCAGTCCAGAGGTTGACTCCTATCCCGGGGCTGCCTATTTCAGACAGGTAAGGAATGGGGTTTTTGTCCGAATGGCATTGCTGGCGATGGTTTTAGGGAAAAGGCAATAGGAAATAACCAAGTCCCAAAAACCAATCATTCGATAATGATTAAAATTTCAATGATCGAAATTCGAATTTGTCATTCCCGTGCAAACGGGAATCCAGGTATTGTAAAAAATGGATTCCTGCTTTCGCAGGAATGACGCGGATGAGGAGTATTTGAGATAATTTAAATATGGCAGTGATTATCCGCTAAGGTCGACCAATGAAATCTCATCTAACTGTTTTGGCTATTGGGGGAAATTCCCTTATCAAGGATAAGAACCATATCGCCCTGTCTTCTCAATATGAAGCGATCAGGGAGACGGCCAATTACATTGTTGATCTTGTTGTAGAGGGTTTCAGTTTAGTCATTACCCATGGGAATGGTCCGCAGGTGGGATTCATCTATCGGAGAGGTGAACTGGCCCGACACGAACTACCTCTGATCCCATTGGATATATGTGGCGCAGACACCCAGGGTGCTATTGGGTATATGATTGAGAAGGCCCTTTTGAACGACTTTCGTAAAAGAGGAATTGACAAAAAAGTAGCTGTGGTTGTGACTCAAGCGATCGTCGACAGAGATGATAAATCTTTCAAACAACCCACAAAACCCATTGGCTCCTTCATGTCAGAAGAAGAGGCCCTGATTAACAAGAAAGAATTAGGGTGGCAGATTATGGAAGACGCCGGACGGGGTTTCAGGCGTGTCGTTCCCTCGCCAATCCCTAGAGAGATGATCGAATTGGATGTGATCAGGTTATTGGTGCAAAGGGGCTATATCGTGATCGCTGCAGGGGGAGGGGGTATCCCTGTGATACGCGATGAGCAGGGGGAACTCGAAGGCGTCGAGGCTGTGATTGATAAAGACCTGGGATCCTCCCTGCTGGCAAGAAATCTCGGTGCAGACACCTTTATTATTTCTACGGCTATTGATGCCGTCTATCTGAACTTTGGCGAGAGGAATCAAAAGCCTCTCCGTCGTGTCTCCCTCCCTGAAGTAAAGCGGTATCTGGAAGAAGGGCATTTCAAGCCTGGTTCGATGAGGCCAAAAATCGAAGCCGTCATCGAGTTCCTTGAAGCCGGGGGTGAAAGGGCAATCATTACATCTCCTGAAAATCTTCTAAAGTCCGTGAAGGGAGAAGAGGGAACGACCATAACGAAATAACTCAGGTTGAGGCTGAGGTTCAGGTTGAGAAAAAACGCAGGTCTGGTTGCCCTATTGAAGAGGCTGAAAACTAACCTAATTGTTCATGGCCTATCGACCACCCTCGAACGATGAAAATCTATAATCCCCCCAACCCCCCTTTAGAAAAGGGGGGTTGGGGGGATTTGAAAGTTATCTTCCAAGTAATTCACTTGACTTTGTCTTTTCGTTTGTATAAAAGAAAGCCATGATTTTGGGAATTGAAGAGATCGAACGAAGGGTCTGGGAAGAAGAGAAACTCTTCCTCATGAAACAGGTGGGGATTCTCTTAATTAAGAATAGTGCCATCAAATTTGGAGACTATATCTTAGCCTCTGGGAAGAAGAGCCCTTACTATATCGACTTGAGACAGACCATCTCCAGTCCAATCACGATGGACTGGATTGGCAATGCCTTGACCCGAATCGTTATTAACGAGATTGGTAAGGACAAAATTGACAAGATCTTGGGAGTCCCGACAGCAGGCGTCCCTTTTGCGACAGTGGTCAGTCAGAAATTGGCCGTCCCTCTCATCTACTATCGCCAGGCCAGAAAAGAACATGGGGTGAGAAAGAAGATTGAGGGGATTCTTGATCGAAATGATCGGGTCCTCATCATTGACGATCTCATCACCACGGGTGAAAGCGTGATTGAGTCTGCAGAAGTGGTCAGAGATCAGGGAGGGGTCGTTAACGAGTTGGTCGTCCTGCTGGATCGTGAACAAGGAGGAAAAGAGAGGCTCAGGTCTTCCCGCATCGAACCCCATGTCCTGTTTAAAATCTCCGATGCCATGGAGTGGCTCCACACGGTGGGGCTGATTGAAGACAAGATCTTTGACACGGTGAAAAGATATATCAAAGAAGAAAGCCAGCTTATCCCACCTTCCACCCCTTGAAAAAAAGATGAATCAACCCTGAGCCCTCGGCCTGAGCTCGGGCCGAAGGCAAACCCCAGGGGCTTGTCCTGAGCTCAGTCGAAGGATTAGACCGGGGATAGTCCAAGGGTTGATTATTGCCTTCTGATCTAATACACTTCTCTTGCGAATGAGAAATTTCTTGAAGCCAGTACCAAACTATCTCAAGATTGAATAATAAGAGGACTCGGATGAAGAAATTGAGCATACTCGCAGCTCTTATGGTTCTCTTGTTTATCTGCCTACCCTGGGCCACTTGCTTTGGAGAGGAAGGGTTACCTTCTATGATCAAGAGGCTGGAACCCTCCATCGTCGTCCTCCTTACCTACAACCGAGAGGGCAAATTCCTCGGTCAGGGTTCGGGATTTTTTGTTAATCGGGAAGGCGATGTTATTACAAACTACCATGTGTTGAAAGGCGCAGGCCGTGCCGAAGTGAGGATGAGTGACGGGAGCGTTTATCCGGTGAATAAGATTGTCGCGGAGGATGAAGAGGGGGATCTGATCCGTGTTTCTACCAACATTCCACAGAA
>CAYMJV010000013.1:0-47616 GCA_964390545.1 uncultured Syntrophaceae bacterium | reverse complement strand
CCTTTCCCAAGAACAAATTCAGTGCTCCCGCCTCCCACATCCACCACGAGAATGGGTTTCTCCGGATTTCCCAGATCCCTGGTGACCGCCAGGAAGGAGAGCTGAGCCTCTTCTTCTCCGGAGATGATTTTAATAGCGAGGTTCAGTTTTTCTTCAACCCTTTTTAAAAAATCCCCTGCGTTTTTCGCCTCCCTGAGCGCACTCGTCCCGGCGGCAAAGGTTCTCTGAGCATCCATTTCCCGACAATCTCTTAGATATTGGGTCAATGTTTGAATTCCCCTCTCCATCGCCCCTTCCAAGAGGACGCCATTCTGCTGAACACCTTCCCCTAACCGGACAATCGTCTCCTTCTCAAGAAGAGGTTTTAGCGCTCCCTTGTTAACCTCGGCGATGAGGAGAAGGATCGTATTGGTTCCAATGTCAATGGAGGCTACTCTTTCAGGGAAAGTAGGGTCGGATTTCACGACAGAGTTCCTCAGGGACGATGTTGGAAGTCAGTTCGGAATGAAGAACTTCAAAGGAAGTCCAGTCATTGAGATAAAAAGGCTGGATGGGTGTTCTGGAGATGATGCGAATGAGGGGTTGGAAGGCGAACTCACCGGCAATGGAATAGATTGAGAAATTGAAACTATTGAGGTCTTTGTCTTCGTAGTATTTCAATGTAGAGACGATCCCCTTGGCCAGAGATTCGATTTCCTCCGAACCTAGCGTGGTGATCGAACTGTGTCCCTCTATGCTCCCGCAGACCTCGTTGAATCCGATGGGAGCAAAGGGGACAAACCAGTGGATCTTTCCCGTACTGGCGATGAACCTTTTCCCCAGCCCCTGCTCGATCTGGATGAGGTCGTTCCAGTAAAGGGCTTTGTTCCTATAATAGTAGGAAGAAGAGGCATCCAATAGCCATTCCATTTCATTCGTTGGAATAGGGTCTCCGATGACTTGAAGATGAGGGTGGAGAATGCTGCTCCCTCCAGGGAGTAAGAAATTCTGGCTGATCTGCCAGTAGCGGGTATCTGGGTCAAAGGCCATGATCCTTCGAATGATCTCGATGGAGAGGGAGAGGGCTTCTTCATAAATTTCAGGGGTGAACTGATTGAGATGAAGGAAATGTTCCCGGCAGAGGACGACCACACTCCCATAAGTCCCAACGGGGCTGAGATTAGGGAACCCTACCGCTTTCCCCATCGAGATTCTTCCTTCAGGAATGATTTCTTTTGGAAACCGGGGTGTCTTCGACAGGACATGTTCCGGGCAAAAAAAACATTCTTTCGACTCCGCCATCATCTGGGAGAAGTCAAACTTGCCCTTGGGAGGAAGACCCCAGGTGATGATTCGACTCCTCCGTTTGGTCAAGGGGTCGACCCTGACCTCTGTGGGGACAGAGACCGATTCGAACTCTTTGAGAGGAGAGAGAAGGTCAGCCTGGAGATGAAATCGCTCAAATTTAATTTCCATGTAACTTTTCAGTCACAGCCGCTATGACCTGATGAGGTTTGAGAGGTTTTTCGCTTCGATTCTTAAACCTTTTCCCCCTAAGGATTCACTTTGAAAAAGAGTTGATGCTCCACCATTTCGCAGAGGATGTGTCCGATCAGGATATGGGCCTCCTGGATGCGGGGCGTGCTGGTGGAGGACACCACGAGGGAGATGTCAGCGATCTTTGCAAGCACTCCTCCATCATTCCCGGTGAGGGCCACTGTTTTAATTCCCATCTCTTTAGCCACTTCGAAGGCTTTGGTCACATTGGCGGAGTTTCCACTGGTGCTGATGCCGATGGCCACATCTCCTTCTCGTCCAAGAGCCCTAATCTGCTTGGAGAAGATCTCGCTAAAGGAGAGATCGTTAGAGACACTGGTGAGAATGGATGTATCCGTGGTGAGAGCGATCGCAGGAAGGGGAGGTCGATCCATGACATATCGATTGACGAATTCGGCGGCCAGATGCTGGGCATCGGCAGCGCTTCCCCCATTTCCAAAAAAGAAGACTTTGTTTCCTGCCTCGAAGGTAGAAGCAACCAGTTTAATCAAATCGATGAGCTTAGGGAGGTTCTCTTTGAGGAAACGAGTCTTGACTTCTGAACTTTCTTTGAATCGTTTTTGGATTAAATTTTCCATTGACCCCAAATATTATACTTCCATCGCTCCCCTGTCAAGGAGAGCTTTTGAGCGATTTCTGAAAGAGTCCAGAAATCTCTCAGGAGAGTGTAAAGCAGTTTCTCAGAGCTCTCTCTTTGGCCGGGGCAATTTCCAGCGCCGATTGAGCCAGGCCCATTGACTGGGATATTGCCTCACTGTCTCCTCAATGGCCTTTGTAAATTGGTTGGTGAGTCGTTCGATATCCTTCTTCTCATCCTTTGTCCGCTCGAATTGAAGGGGGCTCTTGATGACCAAAGTTCTTTTCAATTCATCATCCCTCAAAACGAACATGGGCAGAATTGGAGCGCCTGTTTTGAGTGAAAAGATGGCGGGTCCTGGAGGAGTGTAAGCGACCTGGCCGAAGAATGGAACAGGAAAGCCTCCCCGCCTCTGCTGTTCGTCAGCAACGATATAGAGGATCTCGTTTCGATGGAGGCAGTTAAGGGATTTTTTGATGGAGACCGAAACCGGTTTTAGAGGGATGGTCTGTTGCCCCACGATTCCTTGATAATAGGCGAGCTTTCCCCATAACTTGCGGAATCGGCCCACATTGACAATCAGATTAAAAGGGTAACCCTCTATCGCCAGTCTTGTCCCCAGAAGCGTGAAGGATCCAAAATGGGCTCCCAGTGCGATCACCCCTTTCCCCCGAGCCAATGCAGCATCGAGATGTTCTTTCCCTTCTATTTTTATGTTCAGAAGAAATCGGTCAAAAGGGATACCGTTGGCGCCAAGATAAATGCTCTCCAGGGCGGTGAGAGTGAAGTGATAAAAGATCTCCTTGGCCAGTCTTCGGATCTCTTTCGAATCTTTTTTGTTTCCAAAAGCGAGGGAGAGATTGCCGATGACCCTCTCTCTGTACTTTTTGTAGAGGTAGAAGGTGAGGATTCCCACGATCTTCGAAAAGAAGACCACGCCCTTCAGGGGGACCCATCGAAACAGGAAGAAGGAGAAGATGAGAATCCCTGTGGCTAGGTGATCACTCAAGGAGTATTTAAATGTCTTAGTCGATTTCCCCATCGAACCACACCGAGAGAAAGATCCAACGGCAATTCGTCGCACCCTCAAGAGGTGTAAATGCAATCAACAATAGATTATTTTCTGCCGAAATTCAACTGACCACGGACAGGTGCGACTTTGCTGGGGACATTGTTGACAAGGTTGAATAACTTTCAATTCCCTTCTACCCTCTTCCCTCATTTCAAAATGTCAAAAGAAAAATGATAAGCCTTGGCTTAAAATACTTTGAATAATTCTATTTAGTGTCACCATCGGGGATGGTGAAAACCCCTCGCCTTCAGGCGAAGCAAAAATAGGCGAAATGTGAACAAAGTGAACATGAGCCAAATACGGAAGCGAACCCGACCGTTCCGTCATACCCGAGAAAGCGGGTATCCAGTGGGTTCTTTTTCCAGATTCTCTTCTGGATTCCTGCCTTCGCAGGAATGACGACGAAGAGGGAATTAGGACCAAATTCGACTTGAAGTCGACATGCTTTTGGAACCCCTCGCCTTCAAGGCGAGGGAGGATTTAGTCAATGACGTCCCTTTTTAACGGCCTCCGACAGTCCTCCTTGATCCCATCAAGTTCATTGACAAACCATAGGTGTTGGCTTAACGTGAAAGGCAAAGGGTAATGAGATGAAGTTGTTACTGTGCATCCTGTGCATCCTTTGCAACCAGTGTAGCAATGTCTGTCCAGTTAAGGCTATCGCCTGATCCTGGAGGTTTAGAACTACCAGGCCCTTGCCATTGAGTTTTTTCTTGAGGTCTTCTAGAATGAGGAACCGAAAGCGAGGCGGGCAAAAATGTTAGAACTTAATGAAAAGATCAAGGAGCATTTTCGTAACCCTCTTAACGTCGGGGAGATTGAGAACCCTGAAGGGATGGGGGCAGTCGATAACCCAGTATGTGGAGATACGACAAAACTTTACTTGCGAATCAAAGATGGAGTTATTGAGGATGCCAAGTTTTTGTCTTTTGGTTGTGCAGTGACGATTGCCTCTGCCTCTGTATTTACTGAGAA
Organism: uncultured Syntrophaceae bacterium; assembly: GCA_964390545.1. Classification (GTDB taxonomy): domain Bacteria; phylum Desulfobacterota; class BSN033; order BSN033; family UBA1163; genus CAYMJV01. Next base: position 43,456 of record CAYMJV010000013.1, on the reverse strand, counting down.
GATAAAGGGTAAGGAGATTTCCTGGCTTCTTTCAGGAGGTGATGAAGAGGTCATTCAGCGATTGGTCAACCTCATTGAGAATGAACTTGGGGAGATCCCTGCCGTAAAACTTCATTGTCCTCCAGCAACGGTTCAAGTCTTCCTTGAAGCGATCGCCGAATATTTGGGAAAGGAGGGAAGACCTGGGCTCAGTTCAAGAATAAAAGCACTGATCCCACTCATATCTGACTACTATAAAAGAGGTGAAGAAGAAGCCTAGTCTTCCTTCGCGTCTTTCGGATCATCCCTGTCAGCCCTGCACAAGAACCGGTGCAGGGCTATTTTCCAGAGCCAATAATTTTGATTGATATTTCGTTTGAATTTCAGTACAATTCTAATCAGTGATCTTCCCACCTTTTCACGGTCTCTTTCCTTCATAAGAGGTAAGGTCATTTTGAATGATTTTTCATCTATCTTCTAGATGGGGTGGTTTATTGTTTCACGGACCGAGAAGATTGAGAGAAGATAGGCCTTAAAGGGGGAGAAAGGAGGAATTATGATTCCCATCAAAGATCTAAAGGAAGCGGATTTATTTAAGAAATTGAATACGAGGCAACTCCAGCAACTCGGAAGACATTTTATGGAGGAGAGTTTTGAGGCCGGTGAAGTCATCTTCACACAGGGTGAGGCGGCGAAGAATCTCTACATCCTTTTAGAAGGTGAGGTGACCCTTGGCATTAAGGCAAGGGGCGAGATCGATATTACAGCCTATTCCGTAGGCAAGAAGGGTGAGACCTTTGGGCTTCCCTCCTTAATCAAACCCTACCGGAACAGCGTGTCTGCCATCTGTAACAAAAAAACAAGAGTTTTGTCTATCGAAGGAGAGAGCTTGAGGAAACTGATGTGGCAGAATAGCAAGGTAGGGATCGAAATTATGGAAAAGGTCGCAGAAGTCTATCTGAACAGGCTCAACAGCACTCGTGCCATGATCACCAATCTCTTTAAGATGTTTAAATTCCAGACTGGAAAGAGCAAACTGATCGAAACCTATTACGAAACCTAACTCCTTATGGCGATTGGATCTGCGAGTAGGAAGAGGTTCTAAGGGAGGACTGAGCAGATCTGAATAAAAAGTTCAATTTAAAAAGTTTTCATCAGGCCTGGTTTCTTATATAATCGGGAAACCAGGCCTTTTTTGTCCATTTTTCGGAGAAGAACCTATGATCCGTTTCCCTGTGAGTGAGGAGAAGAATAGATGGCTCAGAGAGAGAATGGAGGCTCTTGGAGTCCGAGAGGAGGATATTGAAGAAAAATTTGTTCGGTCCGCGGGAAGAGGGGGACAGAAGATAAACAAAACCTCCACTTGTGTTTATCTCAGACATATCCCCACCGGAATTGAAGTGAAATGTATGAAAGAGAGGAGTCAATCCCTCAATCGGTTTCTGGCCAGACGGGAACTGGTGGAGAAGATTTCAAAGGTGTCAGGACAGAGCACATCCGATGATATTAAGATGGGGAGGATAAAACGACAGAAGGCGAAGAGGAAGAAGAGGGCACAATTAAAATACAGGTCTGAGGTCAAAGGTTAGGGGGGAAGGGTGAGGGAGAGAGCATAGGATTGAAGGGGGGTTTCACGGAAATGAAAAAGAGACTTGTTGTGATCGGAGGCGTAGCTGCAGGTCCGAAGGCAGCTGCGAAAGCGAGGAGATGTGATCCGGAGATGGAGATCGTCGTCTATCAGGAGGAGGATGATATTTCCTATGCGGGTTGTGGGCTTCCTTACTATATCAGTGGCATCATCAAAGAGAGGGATGAGTTAATTTCCCGGACCCCTGGAAAGTTCGCTCTGGATGGAATCCGAATTCTGAAAAACCGCAGAATTGAGCAGATCGATACGAAAGAACGGACCATTTCAGGCAAAATGCTCGGGTCTGATAAAATGTTTACAGACCGCTTCGATCGGCTGGTCCTCGCCACCGGTGCCAAGCCTATCCGGCCGAAGATTGAAGGAATTGAACTGGGCAATATCTTTTACTTCCGTTCCATCTTTGATGCCGATGCGATCCTCGAACGCATTGGATCAGATCGGATTCGGAAGGTGGTCATTGCAGGAGGAGGCTACATCGGTCTGGAGATGGCCGAAGCTCTCATCCTTCTGGGCAAAAAGGTGACGATCGTCGAGCTGGCTCCTCAAATCTTAACCCTCTTTGACGAAGATTTTGCGGGTGTTCTGCGGCAATATCTTGAGAAGAAGGGGGTCCAGATCTTTACTTCGGAAGGGATCAAGGCCCTCAAAGGGAATGAAGGAAAGGTGACCCATGTTCAGACCGTCTCTCAGGAGATAGAGGCCGATGCTGTTCTGATGAGCCTGGGAATTCGGCCGCAAGTAGAATTGGCAAAACAGGCCGGACTCCGGATAGGCGAGACAGGTGCCATTTGGGTCAACGATAAGATGGAGGCAAGTGCGGAAGGGGTTTATGCGGCCGGAGATTGTGCAGAGACTATTCATCTCATCACTGGGAAGAGAGTTTGGATTCCTCTCGGTTCCACCGCGAATAAACAGGGCAGGGTGGTAGGGGGCAATGTGTGTGGCGGGAATGCAATTTTCCCAGGGGTGATGGGGACCACCGTCTTTAAGTGCTTCGAATGGAATCTGGCCAAGACAGGGTTGAGTATAGCAGAAGCAGAGAAAGCAGGGTTTCAACCCATCCAGGCCATTGTTCGAGGATTTGATCGAGCCCACTATTATCCGGGAGGGAAAGAATCCACTCTCAAGGTGATTGCTGATGAAAAAACAGGCAGAATCCTGGGAGGGCAGGCGATGGGAGAAGGGCCGTCAGACAAATTCATCGATATTCTAGCCATGGCCCTCCATGCTAAAATGAATTGCCAGGACCTGACTTCTGTCGATCTGGCCTATGCCCCTCCTTACAGTCCTGTCCTCTCCCCGATCATTGTGGCAGCTAATGTGTTGATGAACAAATTGGAGGGAAGAGTCAAGGGGATCAGGGCCTCAGAGGTAAAGGAGAAACTCCAAACCGCAAAGGCATCCTTTCAGGTTTTAGATGTGAGAGAAGAGGAGGAAGTGAAGATAAAAAAGATTCCTGATTCTCACTGGATCCCTTTGGGAGAATTAAAGAACCGCATGGGTGAACTCGATAAGAAGAAGGAGATTGCCGTCCATTGTGAATCAGGGCTTCGCTCTTACAATGCCTGTCTCAAACTCCGCCACGAAGGTTTCGAGAATGTGAAGAATATCGATGGAGGAATGCTCTGCTGGTGTTATGAACAAGAATCAGAAGAGGTCGGAAAGAAAAAGAATCGATCTATCAAGGGGCTGAAGAGATGACCTCTCCATATAAGAACTTCGAGGAACTTATCCAACAGGAAGTCGAAGCCAGAGACTATCAGATCAAATTTCGTTTGAGAGATGAGCGAGTCCTGGTGATGGCACCCCATGGGGGAAAGATTGAACCAACGACCTCTATGATTGCCGAAGCCATTGCAGGAGAGAATTACTCTTTCTACAGCTTCGAAGGCTTAAAGGAAGAGGGAAATGGCGTTCTTCATATTGAGAGCCATCTCTTCGATGAACCTCGAGGCTTACAGGCCGCCCAAAAGGCTGATATTGTGATTACGGTTCATGGACAACTGGACCACAAAGAAGGATTTATTATGGTAGGAGGTCTCCATGTGGACTTACGCTCAGAGATCAGGCGCCGATTGGAGGCGGCCGGTTTTCAGACGCGGACGCCACCAGAGGGACTCCAGGGGATCGATCCGGAGAATATCTGTAATCGGGGAAGGTTGAAGGGTGGGGTTCAATTAGAGGTCAGCCGAAAGGAACGTGATTCCCTACGAACAGACCAGGGGAGACTGACAAGATTCGCCGCTGCTATCAGAGAGGCGATTCAGCGGTCCATAAAGGGTAGATCTTAGTCATCCCAGTTCGATCCTCCTTTAGAAAAGTCGCTACCACTCGAAACCGAGGGGGGAGTAAGGCAAATTTGAAAGAATGGATATTGGGTAGGGATATTGGGTAGGGGAGGCTTTAGCCTCCCTATTGGGCCGTAAAGGAGTGAACATTGTCAAAGGATAAATTCCCTGTAACATCAGCCATCCGGATGCTGAGAGAAAATCAAGTCGATTTCATTGAGCATCCCTATAAATATGAAGAGGGAGGAGGTACAGAGATCGCTGCCAGGGAGCTGGGTGTAGATGAACACTTGGTCATCAAAACCCTTGTGATGGAGGATGATCAGAAGGCACCCTTCATCGTCTTAATGCACGGAGATAAACAGGTTTCCACAAAGGAGTTGGCGAGAGGGATAGGGGTTAAATCGGTTCATCCATGCGATCCACAAGTCGCTTTTAGGCATACGGGTTATATGGTAGGTGGCATCTCTCCGTTCGGAACAAAAAAGAAGCTTCGGGTGTACGCGGAAGAGACCATCCTGAGCCTTCCCAGAATCTTCATCAACGCCGGGAGGAAAGGCCTCTTATGTGAAATGTCTTCGGCAGAGCTCATCAAAGCTCTAAAGCCGATTCCCGTTTGTGTAGCCAGGTAAACCATGGAGAAAAGATCCAAAGCCATCCTCTTTTTGCTCTTGAGTGCCATCTTGTGGAGCTCAGGCGGATTATTTATCAAAATGGTCTCGTGGAATCCAGTGGCTATTGCTGGATTCCGAAGTCTCATTGCTATGATGGTCATCGTAGCGTATGTTCGCCACCCCCGCTTCACCTGGACCTTTCCACAAATTGGAGGAGCTGTCGCCTACGCGGTCACCGTCACACTCTTTGTCATCGCCACTAAGCTGACAACGGCCGCTAATGCCATTCTGCTCCAGTATACCGCACCAGTGTATGTCGCCTTTTTAAGTGCCTGGGTCTTGGAGGAACGGCCGCAATGGTTCGACTGGCTCACCATAGGGATGGTCTTAGGAGGAATGGCGCTTTTCTTCCTGGATTATCTGGCGCCTGGAAGTCTTTTAGGAAACATCCTCGCCATTTTGAGTGGCGTAAGCTTCGCTTCTTTTGTTCTTTTCATGCGAAAGCAACGAAATGAATCGCCCTTCGAAACAGTCATTCTTGGAAATCTTTTCACGGGAGTGATCGGATTACCTTTCATGTTCGGGTCGATGCCCGATGCACGAAGTTGGATTGGTTTGGTCTTCTTAGGTGTAATTCAGCTAGGACTTTCCTATGTTCTCTATTCTAAGGCGATCAAGCATGTTACAGCCCTTGAAGCGATATTAATTCCAGGCATTGAGCCGATTCTAAATCCGATATGGGTTTTTCTCATCTTGGGGGAAAGGCCAGGGAAGTGGGCTTTGATCGGTGGATTTATTGTTCTGATCTCGGTGACCCTCCGAAGTTTGATTGCCATCCGGAGAAGGGATCTTCCCTCTTAAAACATGAGCCCGCTCTCGAAAGGATGACATCTTTCTTGTCATACTCGCGAAAGCGGGTATCCAGGAGTCTTTTCGATCTTTGTCCTGGATTCCTGCTTCCGCAGGAATGACACAGAAGCCAGAACATCAACCTAATGTCGACTTGAAGTCGACCCGCTTTTGGAACCCCTCGCCTTTCGGGCGAGGGTGGTTCAGTGGATGTTCACATCCATTTGGATCAATTAGAGGATTTATCAAATTCTCTGGAGGAGGCTCAGGCAGCCGGCGTCAGAGGAATCATTTTGGAACATTGAATGATTGACATCTGGGTGGTAACATTATATTAAATATCGTTCGGTATTCCCGGTGGAGCGTCGGCCTTCATGGAAAAGGATTGTGCCTTCTGCATGATTATCAGGAAAGAAAAGCCTGCCGATTTCGTCTACGAAGATGAATCCCTGGCGGTGATCAAAGATATTCGGCCTCATGCACCGGTTCATCTCCTCATCATTCCTAAAAGGCATATTCGAAGTGTTAATGATCTTACAGAGGAAGACAAGGATATTGTTTTCGATATGATTCTAAGGGCAAAGACCATGGCTAGGGAGCAATCCATCGACCAATCAGGGTATAAGCTGGTCTTTAATACCGAGCGGGGAGGGGGACAGGTTATTTTTCATCTCCACCTCCACCTCCTGGCTGGGTGGTAATGAAGCTCCCGGCCATCCCGTTAGGACGGGACAGACACGCCGGGGCTTGCCGGCAATGTAATATTATTTTATATTGTGCCCCTTGACCCCGCCCACACATAAGGGCGGGGGTAAGGAGCACGCTCCGGTCAAACATGGGAACGAGATTTCACAGATTCGTTTTCATTCTTCTGTTTTCTCCCTGGATTCTCCTGAATCCTGGCTGCGGCTACATCGTGAAGAATGAAAAACACGAAATTTATTCAAAATCCAAATATGGCCAAGATCGGTTTGTCGTGGTCCAGAACCGTAATATTCACTATGTTGAAACTGGTGAAGGTCAACCCGTCCTTCTCATCCCAGGAGCCTGGAGTACGTATCGGTACTGGAATCGAATCACCCCTCTTCTCTCAAGCCATTATCGACTTCTGGCATTGGATTATCTCGGTGTGGGAGATTCGGACAAACCCCAGTCGGGATTTCGTTACACGGTTGAGGAACAGGCCGATCTCATTGCAGGCATCACCGAAGCCTTGCAGGTTTCGAAAGTCCATATCATAGGGACATCTTATGGGGGAAGCATCGCCTTAAATTTCGCTGCCCGATATCCCGACCGGGTAAGCAAGATCGTTTCCATCGAAGGGAACGGGATGAAGCATAAAAAGGTTCCCTATCGACCCATGGGAAGTCTTTTAAAGTGGCCGCTGTTCGGGGAAGTTCCGATAAGTGTGACACGGTCCGGTTTGCTTGATAAGATGATCGCCAGGGGGTTGATGGGAAAAGCTTGGCGTCCTTTAGGTAATCATGAGAGGGAGGAAATTGTAGAGATCATCTCCCAGACCAACAAGACGGCTTCGCGCATTCCGTGGTATCGGATTTCCCGTACCCTGGTGACCTCAAGGGACTTCGTCGAAGAAGCCAAGACGATCCGCATTCCTATTCTTTATCTTTATGGTGAGAATTCTGGGTATCGAGGAATGGCGGAAGCGAACGCAGAGTTTTTGAAGACCCATCTTCCTAATGTTGAAGTATTTTGTCTCAAAGATGGAATTCATAACCTTGAACTGCAGAAACCGGAAGAAGTGACAAGAATCATCTTAGAATTTCTTGGTCAGAACCAAACCAACTCCTCAGCGGCCAATACCCTTCTATCCCCCCAATAAATCACACGACAACAATTTCATCGACGTACTTGACCCAGTCGTATCCATAAGCATCTTCGTACACCAATCTCAACGGGAAGCCATGCTTTTGAGGAAGTGTCTCCCCGTTGACGCGGTAGGCCAGAAAGATCTTTTTCCGGTCAAGGTCTTTTAAGGGTATTCGGACCCCTTTTTCATTGGCCCCTTTGATATCCAAGTATGTTGCCTCTTTTTTGACCCGTGCCTCCTGAAGTAGCGTTTTAAGGCTCACGCCAGTCCATCGTCCGTTGTTGGCAAAAAATCCAGGACAGATGAGAAGGACCACTTCTGTCAAGGAGGGAAATTTCAGGATCTGGTCGTAGCTTAATGAAAGAGGATGATTGACAGCTCCTGTAATTTTCAGTCGGTAAGTCTTTCCGTCAACCGCGACATCCGTAGGGCCCATGGTTCCGAACTTCCCAAGGGGATCGACGTCGAGGTTCCGGTTGTCAATCTCAGCCGGATTCATATTTTTGAGTTCTTCTCTTTTAAACCCTTTGGGAAGGATTTTCTTCGCTTGTGCCCAAAGGCTTGAGACGAATTTCAAAAAGAAAGGCAGAATAACAATAGAACTGACTAAAAATTTTCTTCTCGTCCACATAAATTTATACTAAGACAATTTGATCGAAAAGGAAATAGAAGGGCTTGAATCCAACCATCGGTCAGATTCCTGACTTGGACAAGAGTGATCTGTCTCAAAAACTTGACTGAAAAATTCAGTCAGAAGCATAGAAGCTCTTGGGCGCGGCCAAGGTATTTGAATATGTTGACGAATCCATCCTTTTTTGATAATGTTCCACCATACTCGGGTAGTGCTTCAGAAAACTCTTTCCTTGATCAGTCATTCCGGGCTTGACCCGGAATCCAGTGTTTTTGGGCTTGATTCCCGCCGGAGTTCACCCCGTACTTCATACGGGGCGGGAATGACCACCTCGGAATTAATGTAAAGAAGTGTTTGATTCATCACACCAGGGAGATAGCGCCTGTATGCTCCTAGGAGCCTGCACCAGATCATTGTTCAAGGAGTACCCCGTTCTCCTCCGCGCACGCCCGGTAGGCTTCCCAAAAAACATGGCGCTCTTCGGAGGAATTACGGCCGTCCATGCTTTTCACCAAGGACCCCCTTTTTATTTTAACGGGTTAGGTGAGAATCAGGCATGTTAATGATAGGCAGAATTATCTTATCGTAATATAATTTTTCTGTCTAATATCTGTTAGGGCTCTGAACTGATGATACAATGCCTTTACTACACAGATGGACTTATTTCAAACAACACTACGCTAACAAAGCTATGCCTATTATTTGAAAAAGTATGTACTTTCTATCTCTCGCCTGGATATTTCTTGGAACCTTTAGAAAAGAGGTGGGAATCAGAAAAGGAAAGACCATTCTTTGCTAAGTCACGTTGCGAGAAGAGCCTTATCACTTCCGAGCACCTCATGGCTTTCAGACAATTCACAGAACAAAACAAACAGCTAATTGATTCAGATGTATTGGTGCCAATTGTGGTAAACCAAACACCTTCTGATTGGAGGGGCCTTGAGGAAAATGAAAAAAAATTGATGCGAGATGGAATTGTAATTCCGTTATACCTCTGGGGACAATCGATAGGCATTGTTCCAGCTGAAAAGTTTTTCGTTGATTCATCTTGGTTTTCACTATACAGGTGGCAAAGCATTGCCGGAGGACTTCACTTTGCAATGCACACTGGCATGGTACCCATAAGCGATAACCAACTACTCAGCGCACTTGCCATAGACACCGTTACAAGGTTTGGACCATCCAAACCGCTGCCAACGCCCGAGGAGATAGCCGCACAAGTAGCCTTTCAGTCAATGTCATTGCTGCTCCCAGATTTTCCGGAATTGAGGGCAGAAGAAATACTTGAAGTACGAGAAAGGCTCCGTGACGAACTCTCCACTTTTAGGGCCGAAATGAAGAGACTCGTATTGGAAACTGACCAAGACTCGTACAAGGACGTAAAGTCCATTGTCCTGGAGCGAATCAAACCGCGGCTTGATGATATAAAGTTAAAGATAAAGTCGTTGAAGGGCGAGCTTTTTCGAAGAATGGCCAGTGTCTTCCTTGTTGGCGGGGCAGCCACAACTCTTTTGTCCCACTTCATGGTAATGCCCTTGTCGGCTCAAATGGCTGCTACCGTTTCATTAGCTGGAAAGGTGCTAATAGACATTCATGAATATTTGTCAAAACGTGAGGGATTGGAGAAAAGCGCTGCTGTTCGCGGCTTAGTATTGCTTTTGAAATTAGAAAAACTGAAGTCCTAACCAGAGCATGCACCGGATCGGCCATAAAGCGGCCTCCCGGTGATTCCGAACGTTAGAACTGTTAAAGAGAACGAGAGATGACTTTACAAGACGCCATAGTTGCCTATGGAACGGCGAATCTCACCGAAGCAAACGATTGGTATCGTTGGTCGGTTAACCCACGTTTCTTACCAACCGGGATTGTCCTTCCAATCGGAAGTCCCTATGTGCAGAATGTAGCCTTGAAACTTCAGCTGAGCGACATGTACTCTACTGCGGGCGATGACTTAAGGCAGGAAATAACTTGCTACTATATCGTAAAGTGGGGCGGTATTAGAAGAAATACTGAGGAGAATATTCGGTCTTACGCCCTGGACACTCCAGCATCACTTATTTCAAGAGGCTCTAAAGGCATTGCGTCTTGGTCCAAGGCTTTGTGTATTCGGTGCCCCTACGAGTATGCTATCTACGATGCACGCGTTGCCTTGTCTCTGAACTGTCTACAGATCATAAGCCCGGTAAATACCCCGATAGTATTTCCTCTCCTTCTGGGCCAGAACAAGCTGATAAAATTCGGAAACAGAGTGGTCCTGCGGTATACTTCCACTCACGGTTGGGCTGTTGCACATGAAAGGGAGTTTTACCGGCAATACAACCAAATCCTTTCCTCTGCAGCTCAACTCCTTGGCACGAATCTGTATACTCTAGAAATGTTGCTATTCGCCAAGGCACCAGAATTGTTGCAGGAGGCATTCCCTAATGAAGAGTTCTAACCCCTGCATGCAGCGGGTGCCAACAAGTCCGGCTCCCGCTGCATGCTCGCCGTTAAGCACAAAATAAATATGGAAGGAAAAAAATGCCTTCAAAAGATTTAAATTTGGCAGGAGAAGCTGTGTTTGAGGCAATAAATAATCAAATCCAAGGTAATAATCCACCTGAAACCAAACAAACTTATGATAGACTTATGAAAGAAATAAAGAACCATGATGAAGTCATGAAATACATCGGTGTAGTTATGATGGCTGAAATATTGGATATATTAAAGAGTAAGAAACCATTCAACAAAAAAAGATATATAGAACGCTTAAATAAACTACCAGATATATCGTGGGCTGAATAGATATCAGCTCCTTAGCAAATACACTCCAGCGGATCGCTTACAGCCCTCGCTGACCTAAATCGTTATGCCAAAAAATAATTAGAGCATACTTCCATAGTGTGCTAAAATATGATCAGATCAAGAAAATAAAGGAGGCATGATGAGATATGCCCAAACATGGTAAACAGATTCTTGCTGAGGCGCTGGAGCTGCCGCCGGTGGAACGTGCTGAGTTAGTCGAAAACCTTCTGACAAGCTTTGAGTTCCAGTCCAGAGGAAAAATTGATGCCCTATGGGCTGACGAGGCCGAAGACCGAATTGATGCGTTCGAGCGTGGCGAAATGGCGGCAGTCCCGGCAAGAGATGTATTTGGAGAAATCGAAAAGAAAAGACGTTAATGAAAATCGAGTTCCTTCCTCCGGCAAGAGCTGAGCTGACGGACGCTATCTCCTATTACAACGCACAGAGCGAAGGCCTTGGTTACGAGTTCGCTGCAGAGGTAAAGAGGACGCTCGAACGAATAGTCCAATACCCTGACGCTTGGTTCAAGCTGTCAAAACGTACCCGCCGTTGTCGGACCAACAGATTTCCATATGGGGTTATTTACCAGATTAGGCAAGAGACTTTGCTTATTGTTGCGGTTATGCACCTAAGCAGAGAGCCTGAAACTTGGAAATCGCGGCTCAGGCCCAAGGAATTGTAAGCCACAGCAATCTTCAATCTGAAATTTGAAATCCGAAATTCGTCACCGAATTTCGGGGATGATATTCCCTCCTGACGGAAAAATTGCGACATCGGCCTTCGGCATCTCCGAGGAAATCCGATCAATCGCCGTCTGAAGTTCTGTGGCATATGAGAATTTCATCATCTTCACCTGCTCTGGTGAAAGCCCCTCGGTGACATGATGGACCGAAAATTTTTCCGCCAGGTCTTTGAAGTAAACGACCTGCATGATGTAGGAAATGCCGAAAGATTTGAGATGGTCAGGGACGTTTCCTTCAATCAGCCGGCGATGGAAATCCGCCGCACTTTCGGAGCTTCCCATTTCTTTAATCAAAGGCAGGATGGGACCGGCCTCCTTCTGCGGTGCTACCCAGAGAATGGCTCCTCCTGATCGGGTGCAGAAACCAGCCATGGTCAGTGCCTTGGTAGCCTGGACTCCCACTTCTAGCGGAAAGGCTGAGGTAATGGTAACGTCTGCTAATTTCGAAAGAGGGACGGTATAGAGAGAGGCGGAAAACTTAGAGGCCTCCCGGTGCTCTGTTTCCGGATCTCCTGCAAACGCTTTAATCACCTCTTTCTTCTCATTGATGATAAAATCGAGTTTGAATGCCATTCTGGATAATCGTCCCGCATCCAGAATCTCTTCGTAGAACGAATTTCCGTCGAGGAGGTTGACTCTACTATTGCGATGGCGCATCCAGGTGAAATGGTGGCTGGCCACTGAGCGATAGGAACACACTCCAGGCATAACGATCTTGTATCCCCCTCCGAATCCTGCGATGGGATGGGGCATACATTCTCCGACCCCGATGATCAGATCAGCAAAAGCGACATATCGATTCACTTCCACCAGCGTTCCCCGATGGGTTCTTCCAATGATGACGTTGTCAGAGGCATGGGGATCGTGAGTAGAGAGGCGACCTTGCAGTCGGGAAAAGACTTCTTCTCCCACTTTCTTTCTTAATTGCTCCAAAGTGGGGCTGGGGTGGGTTCCTAATGCACAGATACCTGTGATTCTTTCATCCGGGATGCCGGCGTGATTAAGTCGATTCAGAATCTCGGGCAATGCTAGGTGAACAGGGGTGGGCCGCTGAAGATCATCGAAGAGTAAAACGACATCCATTCCCGGACGTGCCAGTTCTTCAATTTTAGGTGATCCAATGGGGTGATCTAAAGCACGCCTGATTTCTTCCATCGGGTTGGCCACTCCCGGAACGGGAGGTTTGTCTTCAGCCGAAATTAGATTCCAACTCTTTGGAAGGGAAAATTGTCTCTTTTCTTCTCCATAGTTGACATAATGGTTCATTTTGATATCTCCTTTTCTCCACCATTACGACTGTTATCTTGAAAATACCTTGTATGATAAGAAGGTTAACATTTCCCATAATGATTTGACAAGAATAGGCTGTTTGTTTAAAATTCAATCCAATTTCTTTAATCTTTGAGTTTTCGAATTTGTCCGCCCTAACCATACTCGTTCAGGGACATGTTAGTGATCGGTGGCCTTTTGGGATGCTTCGTTGAAGAGGTCTCGGTCATGATGATCAGCCTTCCTATCCTTGCTGCTTGGTTTAAGGGTCACAGAAGATGATTCCAAGGAAAAGGTTCTGGATCTTTTTTGACAGGATGATCGATTTCATGGCCCTTTTAGCCGGGATCATCCTGGTCTTTATAACGGCGGCTGTCTGCTACACCATCGGCATGCGATACTTGTTTGCGAAGACTACCATATGGATCATGCAGACAACAGAATATGCTCTGTTATGGATCGTTTTTCTTGCCACCACCTGGCTTTTAAGAGAGGGAGGGCATATCACGACCGATCTCATCTACGTCCATCTCAATAAGAAAACGAAGTTTACTCTCGATTGCATCATGTTTGTCATCGGCGGCGTTGCCTGTGCCGTCATGGTCTATTTCGGAATAGACTATACGCGTGAGTGCATCCTAAAGGGGATCACGGATGTAAGGGCAGTGACTGTGCCGAAATGGGTCATTTTCATCATCATCCCCGCAGGCAGCATCCTCCTTACCATCCAGTTCTTCAGGATGGCCTGGAGCAGGTTTGTCGGTATGAGGAGAGGGAAGTAACCGATGGAATGGTGGTTGGTCATCAGCTTGCTCTTTGGCGGTATGGTGTTCCTGCTCCTCACCAACCTGCCCATTGCATTTGCCTTTCTCGTTGTCAATATCGTTGCGGCGTATTTCTTCCTGGGGGGGATCCCAGGCCTTGTTGCGGTAGTGACCGGGGTGTTTTCTTCCATTACCACGTTCACTCTGCTCCCCGTACCCTTTTTCATCCTCATGGGTGAATTGATCTTCCATTCAGGCCTTGGGCTCAATGCTGTGAATGTGCTTGATAAATGGCTTGGCAAACTCCGGGGCAGGCTCTCCATCCTGGCGATCATGATGGGGGTGATCATCGGCGCGTTGAGTGGCTCCACGATTGCCACATGCGCCCTCCTTGGCACCATCCTGCTTCCTGACATGCTGAAAAGAGGCTACAGCAAGAATATGAGCCTTGGTCCACTCATGGGAGTAGGTACGGTTGACGCGCTTATTCCTCCGAATGCACTTACCGTGGTGCTCGCAAGCCTTGCAAACATCGATGTAGGACAACTTCTTATGGCTGGCATCGTGCCGGGCATTATTATGTCGGGCCTCTATCTCCTCTACGTGGTACTATGGTGTCGCATCAAACCTGAAGAAGCGCCACTGTATGATGTCCCCCATATTCCTTTAAGAGAAAAGGTGATGGCCACTTTGCAATACCTCTTGCCCCTTGGCTTCATCGTTTTTATGGTCATAGGCTTTATCTTTCTGGGTGTCGCAACCCCTACGGAAGCAGCGGCCACGGGAACCTTAGGGTCATTTATCTTGGCTCTTATTTACAGACGTTTGAATTGGGAAATTCTCAAGAAGTCGGTCTACGGTACCGTGAAAGTCACGGCAATGATCTTCATGATTATTATTGTCTCAAGCACATACGGTCAAATATTAGCCTTTACCGGTGCGGCTGCGGGTATGACGAGCTTTATTACCAAACTGACCATTCCGCCGGTCCTCATACTCATCGGTATGCTGATTGTCGTGCTTATCCTCGGTTGTTTCATGGAAACGGTTGCCATTATGATGATCACCATACCCATTTATATGCCCGTGGTTAATGCCTTCCATTATAATCCCATTTGGTTCGGTGTCCTCATGCTTATCGCCCTTGAGACAGGCTTGATTACCCCTCCCTTTGGTGTTACCCTCTTTGTGATGAAGGGGGTGGCCCCTCCTGAGATAACCATGTCTGACATCTGGAGAGCGGTCACTCCCTATGTCATTGTAGATATGTTGTGTATTGCCCTTGTGCTGGTCATGCCAGTCTTAGCAACTGTTATACCGAGTCTTATGGGAATGAAGTGAGAATGGGATCAAGGGTCATGGAGCAAAGGTCAAGGGCCTCTTTTTGAGGGTCCATTCATCTTAGAACAAAAAGGAGGAGATTATGGAAACTAGATTTAAAGGTACGTCTATAGCGCTGCTCGTAATCTTCACGGTCATTTTAGGCTCATTTGGATACGCAGGCGCACAGGCGACAACCCTCAAAGCACTTAATGCCTGGCCGAAAAACTCGGCCGAGGGCAACACGTCTCTCAATTTTTTCCTGGAGAGTGTGGAAAAACTGGTCGCGCAGAAGTATCCTGGCGAATTGAAGATCAATATGATAGGGGGCCCTGAGGTCGTCAAAATTCAGGATCAGGTCCAGGCAGCACAGACGGGCATGGTGGATATTGTCCATACGACCAATGCATACTACGTCCACCTGCTGCCTGAGGTCGATGCGATGAAGCTTTCGCACCTCCGTCCATGGGAAGAGAGAGCAAGCGGGGCCTGGGCATATTACAATGATATGCATGAAAAAAAGCTGGGGCTCTATTTTATAGGGAGGATTGGGACTGACTTGCCATTTAGCCTCTACCTTACCAAACCCATTAAAACTGCAGACCTGAAGGGTTTCAACATCCGCGTCTCCCCTATGTACCTTCAGCTTGTGAAAGGTCTTGGCGGAAATCCCGTCGTGATCCCACCCACCGAGGTTTACACCGCCCTTGAAAGAAAAGTTGTCGACGGCTATGGCTGGCCGGCCATAGGCATTCGTGAGTGGGGGTGGGAGAAACATACCAAGTACATTGTGGAGCCTTCATTTTACTCAGGACCGCATCCCATGGTCATGAACCTGAAGACGTGGAACGGGCTTCCCGAGAAGTTCAAAGAGGTGCTGAACCAGGCCGCCATGGAAGCTGAGAGGAAAACAGTTGCCTTTTACGAGGAGGAACGCAAAAAGGAAATCCCTCTTCTGAAACAGGTGGGCCTTCAGGTGATCGACCTTCCCCCGGCTGAAAAAGAGAAATTCCTGAAGATCGCTGATGACGAAGGCTGGAAGGATGTCCTTGCAAAATGCCCTGAGACAGGCCCGAAATTGAGAGCCTTGCTGACAAAGAAAAAGTAATGGAGCGCAGCTTTCAAATCTCCCCACCCCCCTTTGCCAAAGGGGGGGAGGGGGGATTTTGAGATGGGGAGATAGGGGGATAAGAATTGGGCGGCCACACCTGCCTGCCGGTATGCAGGCAGGGCCGCCCCTCCAGTTTTATGACCATTGATCTATCTCGAAAGAAGAAGCCGTGAAAAAAATTCTCATCCCTTTGATTGGTCTCGTTGTTTGGACATGGGCCACCCTATCTTTCGCCGAAAAAGATCTGGAGATTAAGGGAAAGCAACTGATCTCCCAAAAGCCGCCTTTCACCCTCACCCTTCCTTCCGAATTCCGTCTGATCCATTCCTTCTCTCAAGAAAACCCGGAGGAAAATTCACTTACCCGAGGCTACTTTCTTATTAAGGAAAAGAATAAACAAGTGGAGGAAATGCTTATCCTTCAAATTGGAGACCGAACTAATCCTCAAGCCGAACCCATTCAAGCACCATCTCTGAAACCCTATACGGAAAAGAGAATGTATCTGAAGAATAGAAAGAAAAGAGGGGATTTGGAAATAGAGCAGCTCATCCAATTGTTCGCATGGAACCCAGAGGCTTCATCCCTCCAACCCATCGTGAAGAAGGGATTCACCATCCCTTCCTGCTGGGCCATGCAGGGGCAATTCCTTTTTAATTATGTTGGAGAGCACGTGGTTCTGGTCAGATATTCAAGAGATGTGAATACCTTTGGACTTAAAGTCTCTGAAACCGGGGAGAAGTGGGATAGGGGGTCGATCTCAGGGAATGAGCAGAAGGTTTATGAAGTTTTCAGGAAAGGTTTTCTGGAGATGATCGATTCCATCCAGATCAAGAACCCATAGCAGAGCTCCGTTAATCGCAAAGATTTCTGGATTTTTTCAGAAATCCCCTTGACATTCTAATGACCTTTCTCTAACATTTTTTCGTGTAAATACGAACGAATTATTCTCATCACCCCCACCCTCGCCCTCCCCCTTGAGGGGGAGGATGGGGGAAATTGATATTCGCTTCATTCGTTTTCATTCCCAGTATTCGTGCCTGAGAACATTGGAACAAAAAGTCTTCTCAACAAAAGAGGCAGTATCCCGGTTTATCGAGGATGGAGACTCCATTGTCATGGGGGCCGCCTTAGAGACCGCCATTCCTTTTGCCGTTGGGCATGAAATCATCCGTCAAGGAAAGAAAGACCTCACGCTTGTAGGTCCCATCTCCGATATGTTTTTTGATCAATTGATCGGGTGCGGCTGCGCGAAGAAGGTGGTGGCCGCTTGGGTGGGAAATGTGATTATGGGTGTGGGTTATAACATGAGAAGAGCGGTGGAGGTTGGAATTCCACGAAAGATCGAGGTCGAAGACCACACGAATTTTACGATTGCGTTAGCCTTACATGCAGGCGGTCTGGGAATTCCCTTCCTTCCAACGAAAACCCTTTTAGGAACGGGAATGATGTCGAGAGGTTCTTCCTTCAAGCAAATGGAATGCCCTTTCACGAAGGAGAGGCTGGCTTTGATTCCTGCGCTGAAACCAGATGTCGCCGTCCTTCAAGCCCAAAGAGCGGATGAGGACGGAAATACTCATTTCTGGGGCGGGAGTGGCATTACAAAGGAGGCGGCTCTGGCAGCCCGGAAAGTGATGGTGGTGGTGGAGGAGGTGGTCTCTAAGAAAGTGATCCGGAGAGACCCTAATCGAACCCTCCTGCCAGGATTTTTGGTTCATGCGGTTATCCCGGAACCATGGGGAGCTCATCCCTCACCTATTCCGGGTTATTATAATCGAGACCATGAGCAGTATATTAGTTATCATAATGAATCGAGAGAAAGAGAGGGGTATTTGAAGTGGCTTGATCGATGGGTTTTGGGGGTTAAAGACCGGAAAGAATATCTTGGACTTCTCAGCGAGGAAAAGGTAAAATCTCTCTCAGTGAAGAAACATAGAAAATCGATTCCGGTGGACTATGGGTATTAACTGGTTTGTTGAGTTCGTTGAGTTTTTTGAGTTAGTGACCCAATAGACCCGATAAACTCAATGAACACGACAAACCCAAAATTGGAGGAAGTTGGGTTGGCCGCTGACTATACCATGCAGGAGCTGATGGTGGTGGCAGGCTCTCGGGAAATCCGTAACGATGATTTAGTCTTTGTGGGGATGAGGCTTCCCCTTTTGGCTTTTCAATTGGCAAAGGAGACCCATGCCCCTCACGCCATTGGGATCTTTGAGAATGGTATCTTGAGGGACAGACCGGCAGAGGATGTGCTTTATACGATGGGTGATAATCCCAATCTGGAAGGAGCGACCTGGGCGACTTCGATGTTGGATATTATGTCGCTTCTCCAAAATGGAAAGGTGAGCCTCGGATTCATCGGTGGAGCTGAAGTGGACCGCTTCGGAAACCTCAATACGACCTATATTGGCGGACAGGAAAACCTCCAGGTCCGCCTCCCCGGGAGCGGTGGAGGAAGCGATATCGCTTCTCTTTCCAAACGGCTCGTCATCATCATGAACCACGAAAAGCGCCGCTTCTTGGAGAGGGTGAGCTACATCACTTCCCCCGGCTATGGAGATGGAGGGGATTGGAGAGAGAAAAACGGGTTGAAGGGTGGTGGCCCAAGTGCGGTGATTACGACAAAAGGAATCCTCCGGTTCGATCCCCATACGAAAGAGATGATCCTCCACTCCGTTCATCCTGGGGTGACGGTGGAGGAAGTGATTGAGAATACCGGATGGGATTTGGAACTTGCTTCAAAGGTAGAAAGCACAAAGCCTCCCAGCCGACCTGAACTCCGGATCATCCGAAAACAGGATGCCCATGGTTTCTGGACAAGAGGGAGTCACTCGGAATCGAGGCTCAAGTAATAATTTTCGAGTAACATTTGAGCATCGGAAAACGAAAGGGTTGGTATGGCCGAGATCGTCTTAGGAGATCTCTCCCAAGTTCGTATTTTTGATATCCTCAAGCCTCTTCTCATTGAGAAGAAAACCGGAAAGGTAGCTTTCCGGGGGAGAGAGGAGGGAGAGATCTATCTGGAATTGGGGAATATCTCCCATGCCAAGACGACGAATTCTGTGGGAGAATATGCCTTTTTTACGATTATGGAGTGGAAGGCAGGGAAGATCGTCTTTGAACCGGAAATCTTTCCAAACGAAAGGACCATTTCCACCCCCACAGAACAGCTCCTCCTCAACTGGTCCTACCGGAAACAGGAGTGGGAAAAGATTCGAGAGGTCGTCCCTTCGGCCAATCTCATTTTCCGCCTCGCTCTCCAGAAAAATGAAGGAGAGAAGAATATCAATTCGGATCAATGGAATGTCCTGGCCTTATCGAATGGGACCCGGTCGCTTGCTGAAATTGGCAAAACGCTCCAATGGGATGAGTATAAGGTTTTAAGGACGGTTTACCAGTTGGTCCGCATGGGTTTATTGGAGAAAGGAGAGATTCATAAACCCGCAAAGAAAAGGCCGGTGGGTGACAATTTTTTCCAGACAGTCGAAAATGAATTGAAAAGGACCATGGGGCCGGTGGCGCCTTTCATCCTTGAAGATAAACTCATCGATTTCGGAGAGACCAAGGATTCGCTTTCCCAGGAGCAAGCCTTATCTTTTGTTGAATCCCTGGGCGATGAGATTCCCAATATGCAAAAAGCGAAAGAGTTCGTGAGAGTGGTAAAGGAGCTTCTCTCCCTCGGAAAATAGAAGAGCGGAGCAACCCTCTGCTGCAAATGAAGATCCCCTACCAGGAACCTTTTAAAGGAGGGCCCTATGGCAAAGAAGAAGACGGCAAAGAGGAAGATCGGAATCGGTCTCTTACCAAAATTACTGCTGGGTGTTTTAGTTCCAGTCCTGCTAGCTTTTTTGGTCATCTGCGCTTTGATCTTTTTCAGTGTGGATTTTAAAGGAGTTCAGGTCACCAGCCTCAAAGACATGGGGTATAATAGCCTGAAGGAACTGAGCGCCACCACGTTGAAGGAGTCCAAGAGCTCGTTAGATAAATTGGGAGAGAAGATCATTCGGGAGAAGGCCATCGATGTGGCCACCCAAATTGAAGTTTTTATCAAAGCCCGTCCTAAAGTGAAAAGGGAGGATATTTTAAAAGACAAAGACGAGGAACTGAAACCCATTGCGGTCCAAAGGGTTGGGGAGACAGGGTATACGGCCGTCCACGATACCAAGGGCATCAATTACTTCCATTCGAACCCCAAAATTATGGGAACGGACTTACATCAATTGGCTGATACGCTTCCTGCTTTCTGGAAGATTCTTGAGGCGAGCCTGAAAGGTGCGGCTTCAGGTTATTACGACTGGAAAGATGCGGATGGAAAAATTCGACCCAAATACATGTACCTCGCTCCTGTGAAAGGAACAGACCTCATCGTTGCGGCCACGACCTACATCGATGAATTTGGAAGACCTCAAAGGGAGATAGAGGAAAAGATCAAGGGGATAGAAAAGCAGTATCTAGGTGAATATGTAGGCAAATTCCGGATCTTCTATATCGTCATTGCAGTCGCTCTTCTCATTGTCTTCGCTGTCGTCTATTACTACTCCCGATCTGTGATCCAGCCCATTCTTCGTCTTGCAGAAGTGGCTGACAAGATCAGCATGGGGGAACTGGAAACGCCTGTTCAAGTCGAGGCGAAAGGGGAAGTCCGTGTCCTGGCTGAATCGATCGAGAGGATGCAGACCAGCGTCAAGGCCGCGATCGAAAGACTGCAGAGGAGGAGAGAAACCCGGTAATTTTTCAATAATCCCCCCTCTCAGTCCTCCCCGGCCTGCCCCGCCCTCGGTCGGGACGGGGGCCTGCCGGCAAGGAGGCTTTATCAAAGGGGGATGATCTCCTCCCTTTTCTAAAGGGAGGCAGGGAGGGATTAGAAGAGGTATAGGAAGGGGAGACCATGATATTTCCAAGGGGAGAGGTGGTACACAAAAACCTGTCAACAGCCTACACCGATCTCTCAGCCCTCGTGTCAACTCTGAAATCAGAGGGTTTCAGCGGAACGATTGAGATTGAATTCCCTCAGCACAAGGGAACTCTCTTTTTTGGTTTGGGAGAGATCGTTGATGCGGAAGCCAGAGGGGGAGTGGAGCCGAAGAAGCTCACCGGGCAGGAGGCCGCTCAGGCTCTTCTGGGGCTCACGGGTCAGAAAAATGGAATGGTCAGCATCTACCGATTGCCACCGGAGCGATTGGCCATCGTGACGAAAAATCTTCAAAACGAAATTGTCTTCAAGGGACTCTCCACGGATTTCACCCGATTGGAAGGACTCCTCCATAAGTTGAGGGAGGATAAACTGAGTGGCTTTATCGAAGTCTTGACGAAAGACAATCAGCCCATGGGCGTCCTCTTCCTTGAGGAAGGTGAGTCGGTTGAGATGTATAACCAACCCGAATCCGGCCCCTCCGTCTTCGGCCGGAAATCGATCCCCATCTTTGTTGAAACTGTGACCAAGCAGGGGGCCGTTTTCGATGTCTACCGGATCAGGGGAGGGGTTTCTAAGAAAGAGAAAGAGGAAGTTCTTGCTGTCCCTCTGTCCAGTCCCCCACTCAAGGCGGAGGAATCGAAGGAACTCATTCCCGTTTTCCAAGACATCCTCTCAAGGGTAGAGAAGTGGGTAGATGGAGCCACCCAACGGGGTACCTTTCTTAAGGCCTTTAACAGGTCACGCATGGAAAAATCGGGACAATATTTTTTCCTTGACCCCTTTTCAGGTGAATTCAGTTACCAAGACGGGACGATCCGGTTTGCGGGAGAGACAAGCGGGAAGGATTTCGCAAGGGGGATTTTGGAATGCCTGCGCTCTTCCCTTCCCCATCTTGAGAAAGAGTTTCCAAAGAATAGGATGTTCCCACTAAAATTGAGAGCGGAGATCGAATCCTCTCTGGAGTACCACAAGGGTGCGATGAAGATATTAGGGATTGATACGGATTTTTCCGCTTTCTTCGAGTAAATTTCCTATCCCTTTGAAACTCTTAAAAGGATTCTATTGATGACGGTCTGGTAAAAAAGTCTGAAAAGGCTGTTTTCTGTCATTCCTGCGCAAGCAGGAATCCAGTCTTTTTATCTATTTAGAAATCCTCTGGATTCCCGTCTTCACGGGAATGACAACCTTTTACGAATTCATCATTGATAGATTTCGCTTGACAAAATATTTATTTAAAATAAACTTGTGTAAAAATTCTCAAAAAGCCAATCTCTGCCATTTTTTGAATTGAATTCTCTATATTTTCGTCAAGAAATGCAGGGAAGGAGGTGGGTAAGTATTCGGTGAGGAGAGAAGGAACCTTAACTTTTAGCCCTTGAAAGGAGGATCAGAAATGAGGCACTGGAAATGGTTGTCTTTGATTGCGTGTTTTGCGGTTTTTGGATTTTCTTTTGTCATTTCGTCCGCCTATGGACAGGCAAAACCCATTGAGCTGAATTACTCAATCTTCTTCCCTGCCCCCCATAAGAACGCCGTCCTATCGACGGAGTGGGCAAAAGAGATTGAGAAAAGAACAGATGGGAAGGTGAAGATCACCATGTTCTATGGAGGAACGCTCACGCCTGCTGACAAATGTTATGATGGCGTGGTGAAAGGGATTTCAGATATCGGGTTTTCGGTCTTGGCTTATACAAGAGGTAAATTCCCTTTGACAGAGGTTGCTGACCTGCCGTTGGGTATGAAAAGTGGTTTGGTCGCTAGTAAAGCGATCAACGACTTTTACAAAAAGTTCAAACCCAAGGAATTAGATGAGGTTCAGGTGATGTACCTCCATGGCCATGGTCCCGGTATCCTCCACAGCAAGAAGGCTATTGAGAAGCTTGAGGACGTCAAAGGGTTGAAGATTCGCTGTACTGGCATGGCTGCAAAAATAGCGGAAAAACTTGGAGGAACCCCTGTCGCCATGCCCATGGGTGATACCTATGATGCCTTGAGCAGGGGCGTGGTCGATGCTTCCATGGCGCCACAGGAAGCCCTGCAAGGTTGGAAATGGGGAGAAGTGGTGAAATATACCACTGAAGATTGGGGTGGGTCCTATAGCTCAGGCATGTTCGTGGTCATGAATAAGCAGAAGTGGAATGCGATTCCTCCAGATCTGCAGAAGATCATCGAGAAGATCAATGAGGAATACATTGAGAAGCAGGGAAAAACCTGGGATGAAATCGAAAAAGTAGGAAGAGATTTTACCATTGCCAGGGGCAACAAAATCATCCCTCTTTCCGCGGACGAGAATCGGAGATGGGAAAAGGCGGTCAAACCCCTTCTTGACGAATATAAGAAGAATATGAAAGACAAGGGTCTGCCAGGAGAAGAGGCATTGAGTTTTTATTTTCAGACCATATACAAATATCAGAAGTAAAACAGGGAAAGGGGAAGGGGGTGAATATCCCTTCCCCTTTTTTATTGTAAGAGGAGTTATTCATGAATGGATTTCTAAATAAGATTAATGGGCTCAGCCGGTTCTTCAATGTGATTGCAGGAATTAGTCTGACATTTCTGATGTTGCTTACTGTAACGGATGTGATTCTAAGAGCCCTAAAAAGACCCATCGTGGGGACCTATGAATTAGTGGCCTTTTCAGGAGCCGTTGTCATAGGATTTTCCGTCCCCCTTACTTCCTGGCTGAGGGGACATATCTTTGTGGATTTTTTCATTTTAAGATTTTCGCAAAAGGTAAGAAATATTTTCAATATTACTACGCGATGTCTGGTGATCGTCTTATTCTTCCTGATCGGCTGGAATCTTATTAAATATGGCATTGATCTCCAAAAATCGGGGGAGGTCTCCCTTACCTTGCAGATGCCTTTCTATCCGG
Source organism: uncultured Syntrophaceae bacterium (assembly GCA_964390545.1). Taxonomy (GTDB): domain Bacteria; phylum Desulfobacterota; class BSN033; order BSN033; family UBA1163; genus CAYMJV01. Next base: position 19,836 of record CAYMJV010000013.1, on the reverse strand, counting down.
TTGCTTATGGGGTGGGGGTCTGTTGCTTTGTCCAGTGTTTGGTATTGATGTGCGATGTCATCAAGATCTTCGGAGGGAAATATGAATGAAGTCGCCATAGGAATTATTGGCCTGGCAGTCGTATTGCTTATGTTCCTTACAGGCATTGAACTTGGTTTTGCCATGGCCATCATCGGTTTTGTGGGGTTCAGCATCATTGTATCCACAAAAGCGGCTTTGAATCTCTTAGCCAAGGATATCTTCGATGTCTTTGCTTCCTATGGATTTACCGTTATTCCCCTTTTTGTCCTCATGGGTCAGATCGCATTCAATGCGGGGATTGCAAAAAGGCTGTACAGTTCCGCGTATCGTTTTATCGGTCATATCCCAGGAGGCCTAGCCATGGCCACGGTCGTAGGAGCTACGGCCTTCAAGGCCATCTGTGGATCCTCGCCGGCCACAGCGGCTACCTTTGCCAGTGTCGCCGTCCCTGAAATGGATCGGTATAACTATGCAAAGAAACTCTCCACCGGGATCGTTGCCACGGTAGGGACCCTCGGGATCCTCATCCCGCCGAGCGTCACCCTGATCGTATTTGGCATTATTACGGAGCAATCCATCGGTAAATTATTTCTGGCAGGGCTCATTCCAGGACTGATCATTGCTTTCTTTTTCATTCTGATCATCTATGGCTGGTGCAAGATCAATCCAGCCTTGGGACCGAGGGGTGAAAAATCGACATGGAAGGAGAGGGTTGCGTCCCTTCCCGAAATTTTCTGGGTGGCCCTTATTTTTGTTCTGGTCGTCGGAGGCCTGATGCAAGGGTTCTTCACTCCCACAGAGGCGGGGAGTGTGGGAACTTTTGCTGTGCTTCTTTTGTCCGTTATAAAGAGAGACATCAATTTTAAAGGATTTATCAAATCAGTCGCTGAATCATTACGCACGGCCTGCATGGTCTTGATGCTTATCGCGGGCTCCACCATCCTTGGTCATTTTCTTGCCGTGACGAAGATACCGATGATTGCCTCGGACTGGGTGATCTCCCTTCCGCTGAATCGTTACGTCGTGATGGTCATCATCTCTATGATCTATCAAATGGGAGGTTCCTTCATCGACGACCTTGCTTTCATGATTCTTGCCACTCCGATTTTCTATCCTGCCATCATCAAACTGGGGTTTGACCCCATCTGGTTTGGTATGATCATTTGTATCACCGTGATGATTGGCGTGATCATCCCACCAGTGGCAATCAATGTCTTCGTGGTAAAAAATATTACCAAAGTGCCGTTCAGTGTGATTTACAGCGGTGTCTATCCATTTTTAATTAGCCTTATTGTCTGTGCTGCCTTGCTCTTTCTATTTCCACAACTGGCGACCTGGCTTCCTTCTGTATTGATGAAGTAGTTCAAATTCCAGATTGCGGATTGCGGATTGCAGAACTAAGGCCATTCTACTGATTTTGATTACCCTTCAATTTTAAGTTGTCATTCTGGGGAGCGGAGCGACGAAGAATCTCAAGAGATCCTTCACCTCGTTCAGGATAACAATCTGGACCACTATCTATCGAATCTTCGATATCTTTTCTTTGGTTGTTTGGACCACCAGGGCAGGAGATTCCAAGGCACGGCATTTCGAAGGAAAGCAGGAACCTTCTCTCTTTTTGCCTCTGCTAAAATTCCGTAAAGAAGGACAGCCTGTCTGAAATATTTTTTCATCCTCAACCGTTTGGGAATCCCTCCCCGTTGGATTGCCCTCTCCAAGCTGGGTTGTGTCAGCAGAATCTGAAAGGCGACCTCCTTGGGTCCTTTAGGAAATGAGAAGGGAACAAGAATCTGGTGGAGGGCCAATCGGATCGTCTGCATCCGATAGAGATATCTTTCTTTCTCTCCGAGAAAAGGATGGCCGGGTGTGATCGCCTGAATAAATGGGGTGAGAAGGAGGGCAAGAAGGACCGGCTCCGGAACAAACCTGTCTCGATTCATCAGTTGATCCGCAAGGCCGAAGAGGGAGAGAAAGAATTGCCTGTTCCTCTCTTTTTCAGGACTTCGATCTCCGAACACTCTCTGAAAATCTGGAAAGAGGGACAAGAGCAGGCCTGTTTCAAGCATCAACCCAAAAGAAGGTTGGACCACACCTTCCTTCAGATCCCTGAGAAATTCATCCCGGATACGGGAAGGGGAACATTGTTGTATTTCATCCCGATGTTGAAGGATGGCCTGGTAGGTTGGGTCATCGATGCTAAACCCGGTTCTGCTGGCATGACGAATAACGCGGATCATCCGGGCGGGGTCTTGCTGAAATCTTTCATCCGGATCACCGATGGTCCGTATCACCCCTCGTTTAAGATCAGCCATCCCGCCCACATAGTCGATAAGGGAAAAATCAGAAATGCTGTAGAAAAGGCCGTTGATCGTGATGTCCCGTCGTAGGGCATCCTCTGCCGGAGTACCAAAGCTGTCTGTCCGAATAATATCCCCTTCCTCCGTCTGAATCTCTTCGAATTCCGAGCGACTTCGAAAGGTGGAGACCTCGACAATCTTTCCGCCTTTGAAGAAGACATGGACCAATCGAAATCGGCGACCGATGATCCGGCTATTTCTGAAGAGACTGTTGATCTCGTGGGGATGGGCGTTGGTGGCGACATCAAAGTCTCTGGGGACCTTCCCCAAGAGGAGATCACGAACACTCCCCCCCACCAGGTAAGCCAGGAATCCATGTCGGTGGAGACGATAGAGGACTTTTAAAGCCTCTTCGTCAATCATCTTTCTCGAGATGGGATGCTCGGACCTCGGGATGATGAGAGGAGTTACCGGGCTATGCTGATCGCTTTCGGGGTACAGACTTTGATACATTGAGGATCTCCGCCGCAAAGATCACAATGGTAGGCTATTTCCTCCACAACAGAGAGGCCTTCCAAAGGACAGCGTTCCGCCCGGACTCGATTCCATAAGTATCTATTTTTTTCTTCGTCTTTTATCACTTCCTCTCCATCGAGGCATTTCATCTCTTTACAGTGGCGGCAAAGGAGAGGACTATTCAAGCTGGTATCGAGATCATCTTTCTTAATGCGGATAGCCGATTTTTCTGTGTTAATGAGGTTGAGATGAAAGAGGGAACAGACCATTTCACAGAGATGGCAGCCACTGCATTTCTGGGGATCGACTTTAATTCTCATTCGTCCGCTCAACTTTCAAATCCCCCCATTCCCCCCTTTTCTAAAGGGGGGGGTAAGGGGGGATTATTTCAATGCTCAGTTCCCCTCATCGAGTCCAAGTCTTCTTATTGTTTCTTTCTTCGGAACCCCATTCCCATCCCAACCATGCAACCGATAATATTCATCCACCATTTTGTCAAAGGCCTCACGCAAGATGACCTCTCCCTGAGCAGGGCCCTCAACAACGGGTTCATCGAAGTATCGTTTTGGAAGGGTATCCTCTTTTCTGGTCATCCCGTCTTTGACCAGCATCGTTCTTTCAAGGGTATAAATCCTCTCTCCAATGGTCCTCAACTCTTTAGGAGTCAAGACCAGGCCAGTGGAAAGAGCAATCAATTTAGAAAACTGCCTATATTGAGGCGCGTGAGGGCTTGAGAAGACGGTGAGGAAACGGCAGAAACCAAGGGAGTCACAGACCGCGTTTAGAAGCTCATGCCACCAGACCATTCTTCCTTTTCCTGAATAGTTGGAAAATTGACTGCTGACAGGCCCCCCATAAATTTTTCTTAGTACATCCTCAGGAAGGCCGAGGACGTCGAGGGAAGGACGGCTTCTCATGTGACACGCCCCGCGGGAAGAGGTGGCCATCCCCAAGGCAAAGCTTTTCGGAAGCCTTTCATCTGTCATCTCGATGGGAAAATCCTTAATATTGAGAAGGTAATCCTTTGAGGCCTCTCCAAATACCTCTCCTGCATGAGGACCTTCGGCCAGAATATTTCCAAAACCCTTTCTCCGGGCAATTCGATGAAGGAGTTCGAGGATCACCTCTCCATCCCCCCAATTGAGAGGGATTTCTGTTATTTCCTGATCGATGATTCCCCGCTGGTAGAGCTCCATGGCCCAGGCCATGTAAGATCCGGTCGAAATGGTGTCGAGACCATAGCGATTACAAAGTTCTGTCGCATAGATGATATTTTGTAGGTCGAGATTTCCCAGCTTCGTTCCCAGGGAGCCGATGGAGGCGTATTCAGGACCTTCGCCCTTTGTCCCCCTATATTTCCCTTCTTCAATGGAGAAGCGATGGCGGCAGTGGGCAGGGCAACCGAAACAGGAGAGCATCCCAGTGGAAAAGGGCTCTAAGGCCTCGGCTTCCAAGGTATCGCCTTGATCCCCCACGGTTGTGTATTGGTTGTTCCGGACGCTCAAAAACCCCATCGCATTAGCATATTGGAAGAGCAGGGGGGTGCCGTACCTTCCGAGGGCCTGAACCCATTTTGTCTCCATCAGGGTTTTTATCTGCTTGAGGTAATATTTCTGATAATTTACTGGATCCGAGATGGTGATATCCAGAGATCCCCGTACGGCTACGGCTTTCAGGTTCTTGGAGCCCATGACCGCCCCCAGCCCTGTCCTCCCTGCTGAATTTTTCAAGCCAGTGCGGATCCCCGCAAAGCGAACTCGATTCTCTCCAGCCAAGCCGATACAAGCCACCTGGCTCCTCTCGTCTCCCAGCTCTTGACGAATCCTTTTCTGCGTCTCAACCGTATCGAGCCCTTTTAATTTCTGGGCGTCTCGAATCTCCACCTTCCCATTTTTAATCAAAAGGTAAATAGCGCATTTGCTTTTCCCTTTGATGACTAAGTGACTCATGCCCGACTTGACCCATTCAGCCCCGAAATCGCCGCCCACATTTGCATCTCCCAGATGGCCTGATTCAGGTGATTTCGAGGTGATATTCATCCGGGAACCGAATCCAAGCGTTCCGGTAAGGAGTCCGGCTCCAAAGATGAGGGGGTTGTCGGGAGAGAAAGGATCGAGTTGGGGGGTGTAGGATTGAGAGAGGAAATGCATGTTGATCCCTCTTCCTCCCAATAATTTTTTTCGAAGGTCTAAAGGGACAGGCTTGATTTCGATCGAATCATCGGTAAGATTAATGAAAGCAACTTTTCTTTCCAGGACCATAACGGGACCAATTATAACAGAATTGTTTTCAAAAAACTTTCTATATAGTGTCAAATGCCAATGCTCAAATGTCAAATAAAATCCAAAGCTTGAATATTAGATGAAAAGAGATTTGCGGAAAACTCGAGAAATCTCCGATGACACGGATTAGGGACCGATCCCCCAGATAAGGAATTCATCGAAAATTCAGGAAAGTCCCTGCCTACCGGCAGGCCCTGAACCGTGCTGGTACAGGGCAGGCAGGGGTATCATCAGAGATTTCTGGACTTTTTCAGAAACCCTCAAAATCACCTTGACAAACAACTGGATTCGTAAAAGAATGTAAGAGATAAAGTAACATGACTGGGTTTTTTCTTAGTAGCCAATTTGAAGAGGCGATAGGATGAGGGGTTCGAAATGAAAATGCAAGAGGTGAGAGCTAAGGCAAAAGCTCTGGGTTTGAAAAATACCTTCGGGCTATCGAAAATGGAATTGATCCAGATGATTCAGCGGGCCGAAGGAAATTTTGACTGCTTCGGAACCGCTACGGATTATTGTGATCAATTCCATTGTTGCTTCAAGGAAGACTGTCTCAAGCCTGCCGATCGATGACAGTAAAATCCCAATTGCTCGATTCCTGCCCGTGGGAGACAGACCAAGTTCCAAGCAAATTCCTCGTGATGAAAAGCCACGTCCCAATCATGCAAATCTGGGGTGGCGGGAACAAATCTCTATCGGTTCGTTGAAGTAAGAGAGGATGGCGAAACAAATCTCAGAAACCACTCATAGGTCTATTCTTACGGCGGCAGTCTTTTTAGGCGCCTTTCTCCTATTTGTCTCCGAACCGCTCATCGGTCGGCTTCTGTTACCCGTTTGGGGTGGGGCCGTTCACGTATGGCTCATCTGCCTCATGTTTTTTCAGGGGATGCTCTTGTTAGGATATCTCTATGCCCATTTTATTGCTCCGAGAATAGGATTTTGGCATTTATGTTTATTGGTCCTGCCATTCATCAATCTGCCATTTCGCATCGGCACCGAACTAAACTCCCAATCCTCTATCCCTTCTCTCCTCATCCTCCTTCTGAGTCATTTTGCACTACCTTTTACGGTCCTTTCGACGACAGCGGTAGTTGTTCAATCATGGATGGCTCGATCTTATTTGGGGCAAACGGTTGAACCCTATCCCCTCTATGCTGCCTCCAATGCCGGCTCACTCATCGGCCTGTTTAGCTACCCATTCCTATTCGAACCTTTCATGGGTGTTCGAATGCAAAGTTTCGTTTGGGCATCGTGTTATATCGTTGTTATGATCCTCATGTCCATGACCTTCTATGTACTGAGATCGGGTCAAAAAAAGGAGCTGACGTCATCTGTGGAAGGACCCAAAGTAGCGGTAGACAAGACCCCTCTTCGTTCGACCTATGGGATATGGCTAATCATAAGCGCCCTTCCGTCTGCGCTCCTTCTTACGGTGACGAGCTTTATTTCCATGGAAATTGGATCTTTTCCCATGATCTGGATTCTACCCCTTGCATCCTATCTCGCCAGTTTTATCGTGACCTTCAGAACCGGCGCAAAGATTCCAGAGCTGCTCACAATACTTTGGCCAGAAATTCTTCTCATCGCAGCCGCCTTCTACTTTGTCGGACCTGATAATTTCGTCACTATTTTTGCTTGCCTCGCCACCTTTTTCGTCATCTGTATCTTGGCTCATGGAAAACTCTATGAACATCGTCCGCCTGTCAGATGGCTTACGAACTTCTATCTCACCATAGCCCTGGGTGGGTTCCTGGGGGGTGTTTCCGTGAGCCTCATTGCCCCGCTTATATTTAACGGATATCTGGAATACCTGATTTTACTTTTCCTCCTCGGAGTTTTCTTTTGGTATCTGCGGGACCCATCCTTTGAGAGATTTTGGAGAAAAGCATCCCTTTTCAAAATGATTGGACGAGTGGCTCTTGTGGGAATCATCATCACTTTGTTAGGGATGGGGACGTTACACCTATTTCATGAGACCGTCAGGTTTCGGCACCGCAACTTCTATGGAATCTATCGAATTGTAGATGATCTATCTTTTGACAAAAAGTTCGAAGACACGAGAAAGCTCGTGCACGGGAAAACGCTGCACGGAGCCCAAATGCTTGATCCGTCCACCCAAAGGATGCCAATCTCGTATTATTATCAGGGTGGCGGATTCGCGGATGTTTATGACACAGCCCCAAGGCCCTTTCGAACTGCTGTGATTGGCCTCGGTGCGGGTGTGATCTGTGCCTATGCCGATCAAGGGGATGCGGTCACTTTTTATGAGATCGATCCGGATAATTATGAAATTGCAAAGAGATGGTTTACCTATCTCAGTGAATGCAAAGGGGAGGTAAAAGTCATTACAGGGGATGGCCGTCTCTCGATGAATGATACGCTGAAGGACGGATCGAAGTATGATATCATCACCATCGATGCTTTTACCGGTTCTGGAATACCCATTCATTTATTGACCAAAGAAGCCATGGAAGTATATCTCAATCGATTGGCTGAGAATGGGATCATCCTATTCCATATTTCAAATGACTTTTATAACTTGCGCTCTGTGATCAAATCCACCTCTCGAGCTCTCAACCTCTTTGGCGCCATGAACCCTATCGTTGGTAGGGAAAGATTAAAAAAGTATGAAAACACTGCTAATTGTGTTGCCGTAGCTAGAAACCCAATGAGGCTGCGGCCGCTGATGGACCGCGGGTGGAGGCTGTTCAGCGAGAAAGACGGTCTTTCAAGGGTTAACCCTTGGACGGATGATTACATCAATATCCTTGCCCCTCTGATTGAGAAAATGAAAAGAGGGGCTGTTTAACTTGATACGTTCGACGGCGCCAAACCCCGATTTTTAAATCGGGGTAAGAAGCGCCGCTCAGTATCAACCCTGAGCATACCCCGGGCCTCGAGACTGTGTCGTAATGTCATTCTGAGGCATTAGCCGAAGAATCTCTGTTTTCCAACCTATTGATTCTATGGGATTCTTCACGGAGTTTATCCTGAGCCTACCAACGAGACCCTTCGCTTCGCTCAGGGTGACAAATGGCGAAGGGTTCAGAATGACAAGCATGGCATTTCCCCCCCAATATGACACAGTCTCTTCAGACCGGGGAGTCGAATGGGTTATTGGAGAAAGCAAACCTAATCCTATTTGCTAATAATGGAGGGATCCGGCTAACCCAGATCCTTCTTTTTATATGGAAAGTTGAATGCAAAACGGAAAACATCAAGTTGGTCATTTTTTTATTGGAATTGTTGTCCTAACGTGGGGAATCAACTTTGGCCTTGTTAAATCAGCCTACCAGGATATTCCCCCCGTTCTTTTTGCAGCGATACGATTTACCGTTTCTGGCATCGTCATATTCCTACTAACTTTTTGGAGAGAGAGATCCATCTCTATTCGAAAAGAAGATCTAGGGATGGTTGCTGCAGTGGGAGGAATGGGTCTGGGATTATATCAAATTTTATGGTCCCTTGGGCTTAATTTGACTTCTGCCAGTAACTCCGCACTCATTCTCTCAACCCAGCCCCTCTTAGGGACTCTTTATATGGACCTGATCAAGAAGGAGTCTGTAGGGAAAAGACAGTATCTCGGAATGATCCTGGCTCTCGGTGGCGTGATTCTGGTTATCTTAAAGCCAAGCGTAAGACTCCATTTCTCCTTAGATACCTTGCCCGGTGATTTGCTAACCTTGGTGGCGGGCCTATGTGCAGCCATCTTTTTTTCCGCCTGGTCAAAGCCACTTTTGAAAATTTACTCGCCGTTGCGACTGATGGGTTACTGTATGATCATCGGTTCATTGGCCCTCTGGCTGGCGGCTCTCCTTTTGCCACAATCTGTTGCGTGGGGTCAGATTGGAGTGGAAGCCTGGGGGTCTCTTGGATACGCTATTTTTATTTCAGGGGTTGTAGGGCATACTTTCTGGTATGCAGGGATCGACCGAATCGGGGTCACGAGGGCTCTGATCTATCTCTATTTCATACCGATATGCGCCGTCCTTTTCAACTATTCGTTAATGGGAGAAAAGATCTACATTCAGCAACTCCTGGGGGGTGCCCTGATCCTCTGGGGTGTTCACCGCAGCCTTCGCACGTGAGTTTTACCCGATCATTCTGAGAAACTTTGTTGGTCTCACAAACCAACCTACAACCCGGTTCATTCAAAACTTCTTCCTGAGAAATCCGCGCTTCCAAAAATGTTAAAAAGGGTGTATATTACAAACCGCAATTGATGATTGGTAACTTCCAATCCTCAAAATCGTCTGTAATGAATTTCTAATCTATAGAGAATTAATGTGGAGACTAAATACCTAAGAATGATCCAAGGGATGAAGAGAAGGGGACGAAAGGATTGGACAGTCTATATCCTCCGCTGCGGGGATGGGTCGCTCTACACGGGGATAGCAAAAGATGTGCGGGCTCGGGTCAAGCAACATAGTGAGGGTCGGGGGGCAACCTACACCCGAACTCGCCTGCCCGTCAAGCTGTTATATCAACAAGAAGGCTTGACGCATTCCAAAGCTCTTATTCGAGAAGCACAGATAAAAGCGATGCCTCGGTCCAAGAAAGAGGAAATCATCTTTAGTGAACATTGTGCCTAACCATTCATTCCAGCCGTCGCAGGACAATGAAAGTACGCAAAGACAGAACTGACGACGCAGTGGCACCCTCGCGGCGAGAAGATGAGGGCCAACAGGAAAAGGAGGTACGCAATGGGAGACAAAGGCAAGAAGGACAAGGACAAGGGTCGGAAACAGAAGATAAACAAACAGGAACAAAAGTCAAAAGAGAAGCTAGCGAAGCAACCGAGAAAGACCCCTTGATAGAAAGCATGGTGAGGTGTCCGCCTCAGCCATACGGTCAACATGGTCGTGTCCCTTGATGGACAGGCAATGGCGGACGGTACCACCTCGGTGGGCTTTTCGGGGAGACAGGGGTCCAAAAGCTTGAACACCACAATTCATGACGAAGTCCGATGCCTGATCACGGACCTTTCTTCAGGGAGGAAACATCATTCAAATTTTTGTCAATAAAGAGAAACGCAGCCGTAGAGAGGAAATTGAGTACCACTGCTGGCAGGTTGGATTTGTTGCGGAAGTTATCCTTCCTTTTCCTTCTTCCCTAATGTTTTGACATTCTCTTATTCCTTTTTGGGATTATCTCTTCCATTTCTTGCCTCTTCTGTCCCACTCCCCCCCGTGGCTCTGATAATCCCGATTTTCTACTTTGGTGGGTGCACAGGCAAATAAGATAAGAATGCAGATAGATAAAATGACATATCCTATGTTCATCAACTCAATCCGTTTTTCTCCCTTTTCATCCCCCGATCCACCGCTCTCCCCATCTCCCAAAACTCCTCTTTATCCCCTTTAACTCGCTTGAGCTGAAATAAGCGCTTTGTTGACATGAATATACTCCCTATCATTCCAAACACTATTGCCAAAAGAATCAGAGAACCAAACAGAAAGGAGATAAGGCCCAAGGCATTCATTAACGCCTTACCCGCTCCTTGAGTCCCTTTGGCGTTAGTCGGCATTTCTCCTTCAGCCAACTCTACCTCCCTCTGCCAGCATAGACCTCCGAGTGCTGAGCGTGTTCTTGCCTAATTTTTAACAAAAGTTTACAGATTGAAAGTCTTTACTTTGAATTAAATGTTTCTGGTTCAATCTATTACAGGCTCTTTTTATCCTCTATGATCTGGAACCCTTTATCAATAAGTATCTCTGTCTCTTTCCAAAGATGCCGCCGGCTCGGACTTCCAAGAAGAACAATAATAATTTCTTCATTCTCACGTTCAGCAGCGCATACGAAACAATGTCCACCCCTGAAGGTGTATCCCGTCTTTCCTCCTATAAGATTTTCATCCGACCATAAAAGCTCGTCCGTATTTTTTAGAAACAAGATTTTCCCTTTTCCTGTCAAGAGTTCTGCAGTAGGTGTTCCAATTATCTCTTTTATCTTGGGATAGCCTAATGCACATCTCATTATTCTCGATAAATCTAAAGCTGTGGTATATTGCTGAGCACCGGGGAGGCCAGTCGAGTTGATGAATTTCGTATCCTTTGCTCCGATAGAAGTGGCTTTTTGGTTCATAAGATGGACAAAGTGCTTTTCAGAACCGGCCACAGCTTCTGCGAGAGCAACGGCAGCATCGTTTGCAGATGTTATGAGGGCCGCATAAAGAAGTTTCTCCACAGTTACCTTATCCCCTTTTTCAAAACCCACTTTCGAAGGGCGAACCTGGGAAGCATTTTTGCTGATTGTTACAACATCGGAAAGGTCCGCTTTCTCCATGGCTACTATCGCTGTCATTAGTTTTGCAGTACTTGCTGGAGGAAGCCGACGCTCAGGGTTTTTTGCATATAGAAGTTTTTCTGTCGACATGTCCATTACAATCGCTGATCGAGAATTAATCGTTTGGGAGAAAGTGGTTGAAAGAAAGGGGGAAAAAATGGAAATAACGAAGGCCAGACCACATAAGAAAACCTTTGTGTATCCTTTTTTGGGGTGCATTTTAGGAGCCACTCCTTAAATTTCAACTAAGAACTCTGTCAGTATTGTCAATCCTGTCCAGATCAAAGGATTTGCCAGAGTGAATTGATCCGTACTAAGACAAACAAGATTGATGGGTAAAGATGCTGGGCAGTCCTAAATCTTTGTGATCAAGCAAATGAAGAAAGCAAGAGCAGGCAGAACAAAAGAGTCTACCCTTGCTTCTCTTCGCATCTCATTCCTTATTTCGGTGGGACAATCGCTTCTTTGAATGCTTTGGCTGGTCTAATCTTTACGACAGTCTTTGCCGGAATCTTGATTTCTTCGCCAGTTGCTGGATTCCGACCCTTGCGGGCCTTCCTTTTAGCGAGAACGGCCTTGCCAATGCCTGGGAGAACAAAGGCCCCTCTCTTCTTGGTTTCGGCAATCGCCAGTGCGGCCATCTCATCGATCATGGATGCTGCAATCTTTTTTGAGATCTCAAACTTCTCGGCGAAATGTGTAACGATTTGTCCTTTGGTCAGAACCTTTTTCGTAGCTGCCATATTATTGGCCTCCTCTTAAGAATTTGTTATTTGAACGGCCTTCAATATACGAGAAAATGCCTTTAAAATCAAGTCAAAGAAAGATTCAAAGAGAGATTCGGTCAAACCAATTGAGATTCACCTTTGACCCTCCGATCTTTCGAAGGCTTTCAATCCTTCCTCACCAGCCTCTCGGGAAGACGGTAAACTCAATTCATCTTCAGTACCCCTTCCAACCCTCCTCCTATTCGGAATAGATACCAGGCCTTGATTCAGTGTGTTAAGATGGCTGCGATGAGACGAATCCTTCATATCGATATGGATGCCTTTTTCTCATCCGTCGAACAGAAAAGACATCCTGAATTGTTCGGTAAACCCGTAGTGGTTGGGGGCGACGGGGATCCGACAAAAAGAGGGGTGGTCTCAACAGCCCCTTATGAGGCGGACTTCGTTTTTAGCGATTCCTAAGTATCCTAAATTCTACCAGAAGAAACTTAAAAAGACTGCTATAGAAAAGTGTGGAAAACAGCCAAGAAAAATGTCATAAAAGGAGCTGTGCAAAATCCAAGAAAAATCCTACAAAGTCGTTTATAACGTGAAGGGAGAATTATGGGCATTCTTTTCAACACTGTCAGCATTTGCCAGTTCATGGTAGTGGGAGATCAGCCTGCAAAAGATCTTTATGAATGGGCATCCGACTGCCTATCCAAAAGCAGTTTCAATTCTATTGACAATACGACTGAAGAGGTCTCCTCCGGTTGGGTCCATCTTGATGATTCCAACGAAAACAGTTTTGCTTTCCCCAGGGCCTTCTGGCGAGATCATTATCTTGGCTTCACCTTACGACGGGACAAACGCCGAGTGCCTTCTGTCGTCTTTAAAGCGTATCTGAAAAACGCAGAGAGAGAGTTTCTGGCTTCCCATCCGGGTATGGGCAGGGTTCCCAAACAGAAGAGAGAGGAATTGAGCGAAGCCGTGCGGGCAGCTCTATTTGCCAAAACCCTTCCCGTACCCTCCACCTATGACGTGGTGTGGGACACGCATTCCGGGTTAGTCACATTTGCAAGTTCAAGCCCCAAGGTCATAGAGCTTTTCGAAAATCATTTCAAAAACACTTTTGACCGGTTGAGACTGGTCATGCTTCATCCCTTTTCAAGAGCCGAGCGGGTGCTGAGGAATGATCTCAAACCCGACCTTCTAAAGGCAAATCGTGCCTCGACGGGCGATGTCCTCAGCTTGATCCATGACAACCAATGGCTTGGCTGGGATTTTCTCCTGTGGCTCGCCTATAAGACTATGAACCAGTCCTCGGAATATGCGGTTAATCAGCCAGGTCCTGCTCAGGAAGGTGCACCTTTTGTCGCTTATCTCAATGATCGTCTGGTTCTTTTTGGAGAGGGAGATGGCGGAGTTCAGAAGATCAGCGTGGTAGGCTCTCAAGACAAGTTCAGCGAGGTACGCACCGCCTTGAAAAATGGAAAGCAGATTACCGAGGCAACTCTCTACTTAGAAATGGAGGAGCACCAGTGGAAGATTACCCTAAGAGCTCTGATGTTCCACTTTGCTTCGTTCAAGTCCCCTTCAATCAAACTCGAAAAAGACAACATCACCGATGAGGCCGACGAAAGGGAAGCCGCCTTCTATGAACGGATGTATGTACTTGAAGAAGGCCTTCAACTCTTCGACAGCCTGTATGCGGCATTTCTTGAGATACGTCTCGGAAAATCATGGACAGATGAAGAGAAGAACATCCGGCAGTGGTGGGAGTCTGTCTGACGTTCGTATCTCCTCTTCTCTTGTCAAGTCTTCGGGTACCCCACAACCCAAGGATCAACCATTACCAAATGAAGTGTGCAAAAAGGCAGGACCATTTCTGATCCTGCGGTCGAACCTCGTTTGATACGAACTCTTGCTTCAAATTCTCTCTAAGGTGGATCTCTTAGGGCTCCAGAAATGAGAAATTAAACGGTAGAGAGAATAAAGGAGTAGATGACATAAAACGGCTATCGCTTTTTCTCTCTCTTTTGAGTATGATTTTGTTCTTCCATAAGGAGAAAGAATGAACCAAAAAAGGGAAAACCCTTTTGACTGAGTCTTCCCTTTTTTATGATTTCGTCATCGTTTGGCTACTTTTTCTTCTTTGGCATTTTGGCATTTAGGTCATCCACCTGTTTTTTCAAGGCCTCGTTCTCTGCATTCAGAGAAGCGATGGTTGCATCCTTCTCAGCCGCCATCTTCTGGGCATCCTCCTCCAACTTCTTCACATCCAGTTTCAATTTGTCGTTGCCCGATTTGAGGTTGGCGTTTTCAGCTTTCAGTTTTTCGTTTTCGGCCTTGATATCTGCCCCACATCCTGCTAAGACCGAAACAAATACACCGATCAAGAGCAACGACAGGGCAGCAGCAATTACCCTTTTCATCTTCCTATCACCTCCTTTCTTTCAAAAATCTAATAAGTTCCCAAATTATAGATACCTAAACAAAATGCTTTCACTATGATTTCTTCTTTTTGGTGGGTTTAGGTTTGGCTTTAGGTTTTGATGGAGACTTAGCCATTTCCCTGAAAGTGGTTCCCCACCTATCGATCATCGTTCTCAACTCATCCAATTTAGCTTTTGCTTCGGAAGGCGCCGAGGCAATCATTTCTTTTGACTTTGCTAAGCCCTCACTAATAGCTTTGGCATCGGCCGTCCAGGCCTGTTTCTTACCTTTCAGTTTCTTCTCCATTTTGTTGGCCGTGACACGCAATTTTCTCCATTTATCTTCAAGGGTTTTCAGGGCCGCATTCGCCTGATCGGCAACGACCTTCTTTCCGGCTTCAACGGCTGCGGCCGCCTTTTCAAAAGCAGCCTTGGCATCAAGATAACTCTGTTTCGCTTCCTTGTACTTCCTCTCTGTCATCTGCGATTCTGCAGTATCCCATACCTCCTTGGCAGCTTTCAGGTCAGCGGAGGCATATTGATCCGCGCCAGCTGAGATAGCAGCGTCCATTGCCTTCCTCGCAGCCTCTTTTTCTGCTTCCGGGGGTTTTGAACAACCCGACAATACCATTCCCAGAGCAAAAGCCACCAATACGAATAGCGATAACTTGAACATTCTCATAAGCCAATTCCCTCCTCGGATGATGTTTGACAAAGACTATAAATGAAGTTCTTCCGGATAGCAATAGAGGGCGCTAAGACCTCTCCGGGCGGGTTTGTGCCACGCTCTTTATCAAGGAAGAACTCAATGCCGCATTCCTAACCCATTAACTACCCCTTTTGATGGTTCTCAAGGACAAATGTCTTGCCACAGCCCAAAATAGAAGGGTTGTTTTTAGTCATCGTCAGAATACATGCCGCATTTGCAGGTTAACGGTTTCCCTTGCTTTCTAGCAGAGAATAGTATATAACGAAACCGTAATTTAGCTGCAAAGAGTCCTTTCTTGGACGTGAGAGAAACCCGCAAAGAACTCTAAACAACTTCTTTGCGGGTTTTTTTATCAAGCCTTATCTCATGACATATTTAATATTTAGTTAACAGCTTTCGTTCATTAAACATTTGAAAATAAAAGGAAGAAATTAGAAAGGGAGCTAAGCAGAAAATGGCGATAGTAAATTTACACAAAGAATTAGACAAGGAAAAACTGGAGGCTTTAGTTGAGATTTATGAAAAAATTAATAAACTTGAATTTGAGGAAATGCTGGAATTTTTAATCCATCAGACTATCGAAACTCTTGGGGTGAAAAGATGCGCTATTTTTAAGGTTTTCCCTGGGCCAGAGCTAGTGGCATTGGTAGCCGGAGAACCAAGAAATCAGCATGGGGTAGGCATGAAATTCTCTTTCAAGGATTTAGGAGCGGTAAAAGAGGTGGTTGGGATTAAGTCTTATCTTTTAATTACCGAGCCCCGGCAGGATAAACGCACCTGGCACAGTCGAGAATTGATCTACCATCGAGGCATTAATGTGATTTTGTTTGTCCCCATATTGGCGCAAGATGAGGTAATTGGCGTGATTGTCATTGATGCGACGGGCGAGAGAAAAACTTTTACCGACGAAGAGATATACTTCTGTGTGGTTTTGAGCAATTTGGTTGGCGTAATTTTAGAAAGAGATTTAATTCATAAAGAAAGAGAGGAGGAGAGGACTTTAATGTTTTTGGGGCAGGCAGCTGCTGAAGCTGCCCACCGACTGCGCAATCCTCTGGTAGTGATTGGTGGTTTTGCTCGAAGATTGGCAAAATTGAAAGATCCTCTGTGCCAAGATTATGCTTCGCACATTATCGAAGGGGCCGATAAGATGGACGCCGTAATCAGCGGATTGCTGAGGTTTTCTGCGCCTAAAAAAGTTCAGCTTACCGAAACCAAAATTAATGAGGTTATAAAAGAGGTTGAGAAATTAATTCCGGAGTTAATTGGTGCGAAAAATATTAGGGTTAGTCTCCAATTAGACTCAGGGATTCCAGCCGTTCTTGTTGATCCCACTGAGATCGAAGATGTGTTTTCTTTAATTTTGCGCAACGCGGTTGAGGCGGTCGAGGCAGAGGGAGAGATACTCATCAAAAGCAAAAAAGAAGGAAACGAGATCAAGGTTTCTATTACCAATACGGGTGGGTGCATTGATGAGGAAATTCTCCAAGAGATATTCAATCCTTTTTTCACTACTAAAGCAGCGGGTACCGGTTTGGGTTTAGCTACCGCCTTGGCGACAATTAAAGCTTATAACGGAGACATAAAAGTACAGAATGACCAGGCGTTCAAACTAACCACTTTTGTTATTAAGATACCAATACCAGAAAGGAAGGGATAAACGAGTGTTCTTAAATCAAGAGAGTGCTTGAGCTGTTTAAAATAGTATTTGAGTACTGGGCAATTCTGTCACTACAGAAAATTAGACCCCGCGAGGAGTTTGACATCGATGAAAGATTCTGATTCCAAAGTTCCAGACCGGAAAGAACTGGAGAAGGAACTGAATGAATACTTAGGCAAAAAATATGGGGACCGAATCCGATTGGTCCTGCCTATGCTCTTTCCCAAACCCCAGACAGAAGAGGTTTCGAAAGAAGAGAAGGGGATCGGTGAGGGCAAGGGTAAGATTCATTTCGACCTTAAGCCCGAGGAGTTGGAAGCCTTTCTCAATGGCTACATCATATGCCAGGAAGATGCGAAACAGATCTTGGCCACAAAAATCTGCACTCACTTCAATCGGATCAAGTTCACAAAATCGATCAAAGGACGAGATCGATATGAAGAGGTGGGCCATATCAAGAACAATATCCTGATGGTTGGTCCCACCGGAGTGGGCAAGACCTACCTGATCAAATTGATTGCAAAAAAGATTGGGGTTTCCTTTGTGAAGGGAGATGCGACGAAGTTCAGCGAAACTGGCTACGTTGGCGGGGATGTGGAGGATCTCGTTCGGGATCTGGTTTACGAAGCCAATGGAGATATTGAACTGGCGCAGTATGGGATCATTTATGTTGATGAAATTGATAAGATTGCCTCATCCAACAACATCATCGGTCCAGATGTTTCAAGGACAGGGGTCCAACGGGCACTGCTGAAACCAATGGAAGAGACGGAAGTGGACCTCAAAGTCCTTCATGATCCAATCTCTCAATTGGAGGCCATCGAGGACTATCGGAGGACCGGAAAAAGGGAGAAACGGACGATCAATACTAAACACATCCTCTTCATCATGAGTGGAGCCTTCAATGGTCTGGAAGAGATCATCAAGAAACGTTTGAACCGAGAGGGAATTGGCTTTGGGGCTGAGATCCGCTCGAAAGATGAAAGGGCCGAAGATCTCAAACAGGTGAAAGCCGAAGATCTCATCGCCTATGGATTCGAGTCGGAATTTATCGGAAGGCTTCCGGTGACCGCCGTTTTTGAGAAACTGGAGGTTGACGATCTCTATGCCATCCTGAAAAATCCTAACAACCCCATCATCCTTGGGAAAAAGAAAGACTTCAAATCCTATGGGATCGACATTCAATTCGAAGAGGAAGCCCTTTATGAGTTGGCGGTGAAGGCCTATGAAGAAAAGACCGGTGCGAGAGGATTGGTCAGTGCTGTCGAGAAGGTTCTCATCAAATTTGAAAAGCGGCTTCCCTCCACAGATATCCGGAAGTTTGTCGTTACACGAGTTGTGGTAGAAGATCCAGGCCAGGAGTTGGAAGGATTACTTCAGGAGCCCTCTAATCCGGAGATGTTGGAAAAATTTGAAGCCCTCCTTTCCCATGAGAAGATGGCCTTGAAGGAGTCTATTCTGAACAGAGAGGCAGAATTTAAAAAACGTTACGGCATTGTTTTCCGGGAAGGGAGGATCGATCTCATCGTCAATCGGATTATCGAAAAAGGGTATGATGTCAACACCGTTTTTGAAGAGGCAGTGGGGATTCAGCGACAGGTCGAAGAGTTTGAAATGGATTTTAAACGGAGGAATGGAATTTTGCTTCAATTCAGCGAGGAGGCCATTGACCGGATCACCGAGATCCTACTGAATGAGGACGGAAAAGGGACAGCGCTCTTCTCGCGGCTTTCAAAGGATTATGAATATGGGTTGGAATTGATGAGCGATAAAACGGGTCAAAAAGAATTCATCATTACAAGAGAGGCGGTTGATAACCCAGAGGGATATCTCGACCGGACGATCCGTGAGATCTACAGGCGACAGTCAGACCAAAGGCTTGAGGGTAAAGAATAATGGCAGCCAGAGATTATTACGATACAGCCTATTCCTCCGTAGGATGTCCTACGATGGTCTGCTTCTGTTTCGCGTGGGCCTGGGAGAGTGTCGTCTTTGCTTACAGGATATTCAAAGAACCACAGCTTCTTAAGGTTTGGGCTCAAAAAAATGAGAATTGGAAGGAATTTTCACAGAAATTCCGTCGAGATGAATTCCCTGAAGAAATGCCATTCCGATCCGAAATTAGAAAAGAGCTAGACTTGCTGAACGATTATTGGGCTTACCCGAACATACTTCGTCGACGAAATTTGTCCCGGAATGTTTACATTCTTGTTGGTACCAAGAGCGACATAAAGAACTGAATTCTCAAGGAATTTGAGACACTAGATTCCTTTACCACTTGACCTCGGACGTTATCGTCTCTTTCAATCGCATGTGGTTGCCAATGATAGAATTGAAGATGCCGTTGAGAAATTGAAATCAATGATCATCACGGAAAGGTGTCGAAAGGTGAAAGGTTTAGTCCTCGAAGAAAATAAGAGACAATGGGAGGAAAAGGATGGCTAGAATAACCGTAGAAGATTGTGTGAGAAAGGTGGGGAGCCGGTTTGAACTGGTGGTGCTTGCAGCAAGAAGAGCGAAGATGATCATGAAGGGGGCCAAACCATTGGTCGAAGCAGATAACCTGTCCATTGTGACTGCCCTTCGGGAGGTGGCCGCTGGAAAGGTGAAGTTTAAGCATCCCGAAGACAAGGGAAAAGGGAGCGAACCTTCTGACGATGACTCATGAAAAAGGAATTGAAGGGCGTGAAAGGGGCAGAGGACAGTCAGGGGACCGGATTGAAGGGGCTTCACGGTTTGCGGCTTTTTGTAAGATCCGGCATGGTATGGCAACTTATAAATCAGATTTTGAGGGGAGGTTGTGGTGGTGAAGGGTCGAGTCAAGTGGTTCAGCGATCAAAAGGGCTTTGGGTTTATTGAAGTGAAAGACGGAAAGGATGTATTCGTTCATCGTACTGCTATTCAGGGTGAAGGATTTACCCTGAGAG
>CAYMJV010000012.1:0-47899 GCA_964390545.1 uncultured Syntrophaceae bacterium | reverse complement strand
GATCTCCCGGGTGAGTTCAGAAACAGTGAGAATATATCGGAATGGAAGCCTCATGGTGAAAGGGTTCCTGTCGAGGGCCAATTAGATAATAATAATATAACAGAAAGGAGGAAAAGTGCAAAACCGAAGGATTGACTAAGGGGTTTTTTGGTTATAAGATTTATCTACGAGTCAAGGAGTTCATCTTGGGAAGATTCTCTTTGGAAGAGATGAGGGGAATGGTAAAGCAAATGTTTTCGAAAGCGGTTTCCGCTGTCGATCCTGCCCAAAAACTGAAAGATACGGTTCGAATTCAAGGGAATCAGCTTCTCATCAAGACCGAAGAGGGGTCAGAAAAAGCGTTTCGTCTCGATGGATTCAAGAATATATTTCTGACTGGAGCGGGAAAGGCTTCTGCATCCATGGCCTCAGCCATTGAACACATCTTTGCGGATCGGATTACCCAAGGAATCATCACCGCCAAATATGGCCACACCCTTCCTCTCAAGAAGACCACCATCATCGAAGCGGGCCACCCGATTCCGGACCAGGAAGGTTTCGAAGGAGCAAAGAAGATCCAGAGCTTGCTCAAAGCATCGGGTCCCGGAGATTTGGTCATTTTTCTTCTATCGGGCGGAGGTTCAGCCCTTCTTCCACTCCCTGTGGATGGGATCACCCTTGAAGAGAAACAGCAGGTCACCCAACTCCTCCTCGATTGTGGAGCAGATATTGGAGAGATCAACACAATCCGAAAGCATATCTCACAGATGAAAGGTGGCTGGCTGGCTCGGTGGGCCTATCCCTCTACGGTCATCGGATTCATCCTCTCCGATGTGGTAGGGGACCCACTCGATGTGATCGGGTCTGGCCCCACGGTTCCAGATAGGTCGACTTATGAAGATGCATGGGAGATCTTGAGAAAGTTTGATCTGATCCATAGAGTCGCCCCTTCTATTCAAAAACATCTCTCCATGGGAAGAGAAGGAAAGATCCAGGAGACCCCCAAACCCGGTGAGCCCGTCTTTGAAAAAGTCCATAATATGATCATCGGGTCGAACATCCTCGCCCTCCGTTCTGCAGAGCGCGAAGCCTCCTCCCTTGGTCTTCATACCGTAATCCTCTCCTCAGCCATTGTCGGAGATACAAGAGAGGCAGCCCGGTTCCATTCTGCCATTGCTAAAGAAGTGCTCTCAAGCGGTCACCCTCTTCCAAGACCTGCTTGTATCATCTCCGGTGGAGAAACGACCGTCACGATCAAGGGCAATGGCCTTGGAGGAAGAAACCAGGAATTCGCCTTGGCAGCCGCTTTGGAGATCCAGGGTTTTGAAAAGATCGTCCTTTTAAGCGGAGGAACGGATGGAACGGATGGCCCCACCGATGCCGCGGGTGCCATCGCTGATCATACGACCGTCGAAAGGGCAGGAGCGATGGGATTGAATCCAAAAGCCCATCTCGAGAACAACGATTCCTATTCCTTTTTTCAAAGACTGGGAGACCTGTTAATCACCGGCCCTACCCATACCAATGTGATGGATGTTCGGATCATCCTGGTGGACTGAATGGCCTTGTTCAGGTAGAAAGGAAACCCGAGATGTACAAGATTACCGTTTTATCGCACTTCTCCGGTGCCCATCGATTGCGCTACCTCCATGGGAAATGTGAAGAACTCCATGGTCACAACTGGAAGGTGGAGGTTTCCGTAGCCGCCCGTCAATTGAATAGAAAAGGCATCGTCATCGATTTTCAACTCTTGAAGAAGAAGGTGGAAAAGATATTGAAAAGCCTGGATCACACCTTTCTCAATGATCTCCCTTATTTTTCTAAGAGAGAACCTTCATCCGAAAATATTGCCAAATATATCTTTGATCGATTGAAGGCGGAGTTGAAGGGGCACCCTGCAGTCCTTAAAGAGGTGACCGCATGGGAGTCAGAGACTTCCAGCGCCACCTATTCCGGGAGATAACAATGAACGACATCCAAAGTCAACGAGATCATCGGAGAATTGAGATCAACAAAGTTGGGGTGAAGAATATCCGCTACCCGGTCACGGTCTTGGATAAGGCCAAAGGGGTTCAGCACACAGTCGCCAGCGTGAATATGTATGTGGGCCTTCCCCATCGCTTCAAAGGCACCCATATGAGCCGGTTTGTGGAGATTCTGAATAAACATAAAGGGGATATTGCTATTAAAAACCTATCAAAAATCTTGATGGAGATGAAAGGCAAATTGAGAGCCAAAACAGCCCATCTCGAGGTCGAGTTTCCCTACTTCATTGAAAAAGAAGCTCCGGTCACCAAGTCGAAGAGCCTGATGGAGTATATTTGCCGATTCTGTGGTTCGAGCAACGAGAACGAAGACTTTTATGTGGGAATCACTGTCCCGGTTACCACGGTATGCCCCTGTTCCAAGGAAATCAGCCAATTCGGGGCCCACAACCAGAGGTCGGTAGTGACAGTGAACCTCCGATTTAAAAAGTTCATCTGGATCGAAGACATCATTCAGCTCGTGGAGGATTGCGCTTCCTGTGATCTCTATTCGATCTTAAAGAGACCCGACGAAAAATTTGTTACGGAAAAGGCCTACGAGAACCCGATGTTTGTCGAGGATGTGGTCAGGGAAGTCGCCAAGAAGCTCAAAAAAGATCCAAACATAACATGGTTTACGGTCGAGTCAGAAAATTTCGAGTCGATCCATAACCATAGTGCTTACGCCTTCGTGGAGAGGCAACGAGAAGCGTAGCGAATCATAACGGCATAAATCAAATTCCGAGATCCAAATCCCTGTCTACCGGCTCCCTGCCTACCGGCAGGCAGGCGGTCCCGACCGAGGGCGGGGCAGGCAGGTCAATATCCAAACAAATTCCAAACTCAAGGGAATTGAACCCTTGGGGAGACCAATAAATCACACCTTTCGGCCTGTTCTTGCTTTTGCAAGATCCCAGCAATAATCATAAATATGGAGTCCTTTGCTGGAAGCAATGATCTCTCCATCCTCCACGCCAATCTCTTTGGCCATATATTCTTTCAGCAGTTGCAGGCCAGCGAGATTAGACGGGAATCCCGCCCACAAATCCCATGAACGAAAGTATGGCATGAAATGGAGCTTCCCGTGACGGATCCGGGTATCAATGCCCCGGAGACACTGGGGATCCTGAAGAAAAATGGAAGCGGCGTTGCCTACGGCCATATAAGCCTGGTTGGTGTTCGGTCCTTCCTCCTTATACATATTGATCACTTCATCGATTTGTTTTTCCAGGTCTTCTCCATAGGTGTAGGTTTCAAGAGGTGCCTTTCGCGAGGTGATGAGTTTTTCGAGATATTGTTCCACATATTCCATCGAGGTTGGGGGTGGGACGCTACATCCAGGGGGGATGTCGGGGATGAGAGGCCGTGTTCCAGGATGGGTAATATGGATCACGATATAATCATACTCGAACCTTTTCTGGCCTTTGAAACTTCCGCGATCAATCGTATATTCGTACCCCTTCTCAAAAATATGATAGACACATTGAAACCAAGCATCCGGCAGGTCTCTCGCCTTGATCAATTCGATCTTCATCGTCTTCCCCTTTGGTTTTTAAAGATTATTAACCTACCTTTGAAAAGATTGTCAACCTGTCTTTTTTGACTTGGAGATTTCTAAAAAAGAGAAGAAATCTCTAATCCAGAGATCGGGGCATATATCACAATTCGGAGCGTAGTCCTTCCGGGTAAAACGGAGAAATTCCAAGCGAAGCCCATGGAGGTTGTGGAA
This sequence comes from uncultured Syntrophaceae bacterium, assembly GCA_964390545.1. Taxonomy (GTDB): domain Bacteria; phylum Desulfobacterota; class BSN033; order BSN033; family UBA1163; genus CAYMJV01. The sequence goes on along the minus strand of CAYMJV010000012.1, from coordinate 44,167 downwards.
TTGAAGGCCGGGGATGCGCTGGACTTGATGCTCCAGGGGTCTGTGATTCCCAAATCCGAGGATCAATGGAGGCCTCAAAATCGAAGACTCAAAACAAAAAGGTAAAAAGGTAGTGCCGATAGCGCGTTCCCTCTCCGCGCCAATAGGGGGGGATCCTCCCTTTTTGTGCTCGATTTTTTCCTTGGCCGGAGGTAGTAGGGAAGATCCGAAGATCCGGCTCCCTTTTTCAAGGAGATTGACATGAAAAGAATGAAAGATATGGACACAAAAGAAATCATTGATCGCCTTATCGAAGATCGGGGGTTGAATCCGAAGGATCGGAAATTGCGGCGAGAGTATCCAGTTGAACTCGTATTGAAGGCCAAACGGGGTGACACGAAAACACTCACCGAATTGCTAAAAATCGGGACGCATACATCGAAGCCGATCCCGATGTTTAAATGAACTCTGGATTGCGAGGGAGATGTTAAGAGCACAAGGACAAAGAACAGACTTAACCTCGGGAAAACATTCCCGAAGTTGGACTCAATACTGTGAGGGCATCGGGAGTTCAAAACGGTCGGTTGATGGATCATTGAAGAAAGAGCGAATTTTGGATGAAAAGATCAGCTCTGGAATAAATGAGGGTATGGAGTGTTTAAGAATCGGCCTTCTTTTAAGAGATAGTTTTGAGGGAGTGTGAGGAAGATGGGGAGATTTGACATCGTGGCTTGTAGGGCATTCTGGAGGCCGTTTTATCAAGTCTTATCAGTCTTAACCATAGGAGGATCAAGGCATGAAAGAGATCAGGGGATCGGCATTTGGAGTGAAGGAACTGGCAAAATATTTGGATATAGCGGAGATCACCGTTTATCGATTGAGCGAGAAGGGAAAGATCCCCGGGAGAAAGGTGGGGGCACAATGGCGTTATGTTAAGGATCAGATTGATCAATGGTTGAGAGAAAGAGAGTAAGTCCCTTTTTTTATTCTTGGATGACTAAAATTGAAAAAACTTGATAAAAGAGAGGTGAGAATCGAAACAAAAAAAGGCAGGGTCATTTTGACCCCGCCTTCGCTCTTTGACAATTAAATATAGGACTACTTTCTAAACTTTCTCCTAAGTCCCAAAAGACCAATTAGACCGGAACCGAGAAGGAGCATGGTGGAGGGTTCGGGAACGGGTTTGCACCTATCCGAGACAGTTAGTTGGCTATAATCTAAGGCCCACCCGTCTTGTGAAGTAGTGATTATGGTAAAAGTTGTTGACCCGCCCAAATAACTTGTAAAAGGCATTAGGTCAAAAGTATCCAGCCGTGCAACATTGCCATCCAGCTCTGGATTGGGAATTATAGACAGGTCTTCCCCTGGGGACAAATTCCCTAAGAATTGGCCATTTATATATATCGGGGCAGAGACTCCCCCTAAACCTAAGCCAACAATAAATACTTCCAATGACGCACTTTTTATTTCTTTAAGACTTGAAATATCGTATGTCTGAGTCCATGAATGGGTGTCATACATCAATGTATCTGTATAAGGTGGGTCAGATGGGTCAGGATTAATTGTAAAAATATCACCGCCGTGCATATACCCGGGCAATGTGCCTATCCCGAAACCATCTTCATCACCGTATAAACTCACTATCGTTGTGGCATTGGAGGTCACCGCTACTCCGAATACAATTACCAAAACAATTATTAAAGAAGATGTCCTTTTCATGATTCACCCCCCTAATATTTAAATAATGAGTGAATAGATTTATTCAGTAGGTTTTTAAGCATTTTTCATACCAAGTTTTCTCAATCATCATAAGCCATCAGGTTCATGTTGTTTTCACCGAACATTACAATTTTGTCCAACCCAAAAAGTGGAAGGGCTTTACACAAAAGTCCCGAATTGCTACCCTAAAAAGACCATATCGCCGGCCTATTGTCAAAACGCAAAAAAAGTTGACAAAAGACATTGAAGGTGTATCATGGGGATACATTTATAAGAAAGGAGTGGTTAGATGCCAAGAGCAGCGAGAAGGAACTTCTATTTATCTGATTTGCAGTTGAAGCGGTTAAATTCGATGTCGAAAAAGATGGGTCTTTCAGCATCGGAGATTTTGAGGCGTGCGATTGATGAGTATTGGGAGAGGTTTGAAAAGAAGGTAAAAAAGTAATGGACGGCAAATGCTTCCGCATTATATTCCCTTTTGATTGTTCTTTTGCCAAGTTCCTAGCAATAATATCGGAATAAAATATATGAGAAAATATTACAGACTAATCAATCAAATTTCCGTGAGTTATCATAAGGGGAACCATGAAAAGATGATTGAGTATATTAACGAGTGCCTTGACTTTTTGCCAGAGTTTGTAGAGAAACAAAAGAAACGATATGGAAAAGTTGATACGACATCCATAGATCTTTTTACAAATGAATGCTTGTTTTGGGTAATCATAAATCAAAGGGGGACACTTGATTCCATTAGGAAGGTAGTTGAGTCTGTGCAAGAGTTAAGAGAAAGTTGGAGTTGGGCTCAAACGACTTTTAAAATGGATGAGTTATCTATGCAGATCCAGGAATATGTTAGAGATCATCCTGGCACAATCCAAAGCCAATTAAAAAGAATTCTTGGGAAAGATGGAGATGATGTAAGCATAATGGCTTACTATCTCGGCAAATTCGGAAAGATCAAGCGAATTAAGTCAGGGAGTTCTTATGGTTTATTTAAAGGTGAGGAGAATGCGAGTTTCAACAAATCTCTGGAGTGTGACCGTAACAATGATGCTCAATCAGTAGCAACCCCAAAGCACAGTTTGAGAGAAGAACAAATAGATGTGGATGTTATTTCCGACTTTTATGTCTATCTCCATAAAGATCCCAAAACAGGGATCCCTTTTTATGTAGGCCGAGGAAGGGGGAAGCGTGCCTACGACCGAACATCACGACACAAAGAGTGGCATGACTTTGTTGAGACAATTGGAGGAAAATTTAAGGTGGAAATAGTGGAAAGGAACCTCAGAGAAAGTGATGCCGGCGAAATTGAGGCAAATTTGATTGCAAAGTATGGGAAAAAAAGAGATGGTGTAGGCCCGTTGGTAAATTGGACTGATGGTGGTGAGGACGAAATGGGAAATCTAACCATATCAATCGACATCTCCGATCTTTTGAGTCCTGAATCTAAAGAGAATCAAAGGAAAAAATATGGAGCAACAGTATATAGGGTATTACTTGGTGAAGAAAGAGAGAGATTTGTCAAGAAATTCTCAGAAATTCTTGAATCGCTTCTGGAGGATCTTGACGATATTCATGGTGAAGAGGACGAATGGTCGAGTCTGGAGGATACACTTAGTACCTTGGATGATTACACCCTTCAATTCTCTAAAAAGCGAATATCGTCCCAAGATATGGCTTTTTATATCGACGGAGGGATTGAATCTTTGCAAGCGGATCTTAAATATGCAGACCCTCTAAGAAAAGAACTAGAAGCGATATTAAAAAGGGCTATTAGAGAATTAAGGGAGGCTCGTGGTGAGTTAACACCAAAATGACGAAAAGGAGGAGTTTTTGGAGATGGTGATGGTGGTGGATCGGGAGATTAAGATAGACGCTCTCTTAGCAGGGGGTTAGAGTATTTTTGATAATGGGAGAGAGGGATATAGGGAGGATAAACATGGGAGAAGAAAGAATTGTCTTGATTACTGGGTTGGTCTTGCTGTTAATTAGCGTAATCTATGTGCCTTGGGATACGGTAAATACTAGTACAGGGTGGGCTCAGGCCATCAATCTTCCTTCTCGCTATGGGTGCTTGTTTGACCCCCCAAGTATGGATTATCGGTTTAAGGTAGTACCAAATTACGGAAGGATTGCACTAACGGCTATTGGTGTATGTATTGCCACGGGCATAGCTTATTTAATCGTAAGGAAGAAAAACAGCAAGTAGCATTTCCATCAGAAAAGCCGGTAGGGAATTGAAACAGTTAAAACTGACCAAAGTCTAAATCATTCAAAAGAAAATAGGGAAAGGAGGTGAGTTGGAATGGTACACAAAAAGAAAAAACTGGCTGAAGCCAGATACTTCTTTTCTCTAATGCGTCAAGAACTCAATGATAGAGAAAAGTTCACCTTTAACTTGAGTGCCTTCCTTTCCGCTGCTCGCTCAGTCTTACAGTATGCTTTGGAGGAGGCCAAAAATAAGAAAGGTGGACAACAGTGGTATGACAATCATATTACTGGGAATTCTGTTTTATCATTCTTCAAGGATAAACGTGATGTCAATATCCATTTTGAACCTATTACTCCAATGCAGTATACGGATTTGGTTGCACATAATACTGTTCATTTACAAGAATCTGTATTGGTTGTTATTGATGGGAGTAATAAGATATTGAGTTCATCAGTCTCTGAGGTTCCTAAACCACAACCAGAAGCGAGAGAAACTGAGCCTCCGGCGGTAGGGAAAACGTATTACAGATTTTCTGATTGGCAGGGGAAAGAGGACATATTTGTTCTATCTGAAAAGTATTTAGACGAATTGCAACGCGTAATTGAAGATGGAGTACGAAATGGATTCTTAACTGATGAATAAAGCCAAGAAAGGAGGTGAACCCGATTAACATAACCCCGTCACGGTCAAGACGGAACAGAAAGAGGGAGGTGAGTTGAATGGCAACATGTGATAAGAGCGAGCCGCTTTTCATCAAGGTTCAGGATAGTGTTATTATTATTGATTCGGACTCTGTCAAAGTTATCGTTAGTCTAATTGAAGATTTGATTAGGAGTGCCGACGAGGCATTTAAGGCTGGTCACTATCTTGAAGCTTCAATGATCATGTTTCAGTATGTTGAATATTATTTGAGACTTATCATTGATTTTTTTGCAAAAAAGAATGGTTCAATTGGAGATACTATTGAAAATTTGAAAGAGGTAAGATTCCGAAGTTTGGCGATCTTTGTGGAGTTGATCAAACCAAGGACTGGTATTTCTGAAAGACTATTTAGCTTTAATAGGAGAAGGAACAGGTTTGTGCATCATATATTTGAATATAAGTCTACTGAATCCCTTAACGTTGAACTTAAAGATTTTTATGGTGAAGGTTCAGAGATAATTAAAAGCTTGAAATCAATCTTTCCAATCAAATTAATATAAACCGTAGTGAACAAGAGGAGGTGGTTTGAATGGCAGTATTAGCCGAATGCCCGGAATGTCATAAAAAACAGGCAATCAAGCATAGGGTGTGCCTTCTCTGTGGAGAGGATTTGGTTAAGGCCAAACAATCAGAGAAGGTCTGTTATTGGATTTCATACTGGTTGCCGGGAAGAAAGCAGAGATGAGAAAGAGTTGGCAGTTCAATCGAGGAAGCGAAGGATGCGGAGGGAAAGAGAAGGAGCCAGAAAAGAGAGGGTAGGATTTCTGACATCAAGGCATAGGCAAAGATAACTTTCAAATGGACATCAGATAGATTTAAAAGGCTGGACATTCCATATTAATTCTTGTATTTTATTCGGTGTATGTTCATGCCTTGCGCCTGGCGTCTTACGCTTGACAATATTTGGGATTCGGGGAGTAGCGCAGCCTGGTAGCGCGCCTGGTTCGGGACCAGGAAGTCGGGAGTTCAAATCTCCTCTCCCCGACCATTTTCCCTTCTTACAAATTTGTGATTACACAGATTAGGGACCGATTACACAGAAAGAGAGCTCTAATGGTTTTCCGGAGCTCTCAAGAGGTAGCTTCAAATGTACCTCGACTTTCATGGTTTCCGGGAAAAACCTTTTAGCCTGACCCCTGACCCCCGGTTTATCTTTCTCAGCAAGAACCATAGGGAAGCCTTTGCACACCTTCTGTACGGCATTAACAACCGTGTGGGATTCATTGCCCTCACAGGAGAAGTGGGCACCGGGAAAACAACGGTGTTGCGTTCACTCCTCAGCCAGCTTGATGCAGATCATTACTGTACGGCCTTGATTTTCAATCCTTCTCTTTCCCCGACCGAGCTTCTCCAAACCATTAGCCGTGAATTAGGTGTTCCGACGGACACCTCAAATCACCTGAGCGCCCTCGATGCCCTCAACCTGTTCCTTCTCAAGCAGAATGCCGAGGGGCGTACGGTCGTCCTTGTGATCGATGAGGCGCAAGATCTGGAAGCGCCGGTGCTTGAGCAGATCCGTCTGATCTCGAACTTAGAAACGGACACGGAGAAGCTCATACAGATCGTCCTGTCGGGCCAGCCCGAGCTGGTCAAGATTCTGAAGAAGAAGGGGATGCGGCAGCTTGCCCAGAGGATCACCGTGCGATACCATCTGCAACCCATGGATTTCCAGGACACTGTCCATTACATCAACCACCGGCTCGAAGTAGCAGGAGGAAAAGGTGGAAGCCTCTTTTCCAAGAGGTCACTGAGGCGAATCTACAGATATTCACGGGGACTTCCGAGGCTTATCAACGCGGCGTGCGACAGGGCGCTCCTGGCGGGTTATACAAGAGATAAGGCAAAGGTGACCACCCGCATCGCGTCGGCTGGGATTAAAGACATGGGATGGCGATCGGGTTCCTATGCCTGGAGGCGAGCGCTGATTTTAATTCCGACCTTTCTCGTACTCGTGGCCCTGGCTGCGGGGGTCATTTATTTCCTGTGGCCTGACTTCATCGAGCGGTTCATTGTTTCTCAGCCCATCCAGGTAACAGTGGAGCAGCCCCCAAAAGAGACTGTGATCACGGGCGAAGAACTCTCCCGTTCCATGACTGCTGAACTCGGGAAAGTTCCGGAAGAAGAAAGTGCCCGCAGGGCTTTTAATACTCTGGCTGAGTTCTGGAATGTTTCGCCCATCCCTGAGGGCGACCGTGTGGCCCAGTTGAATGAAATGGAGCGTGTGGCTCAGGACCGGAAGCTCCACCTGTACCGATTTTCTGGAAATCTGGGTGCCCTGCTTCGCATCGATTATCCGGTAGCGCTCGAACTGAACATGCCGGGCATGCCTGGAAAACGCTTCATTTCGTTAGTAGGGATGGAGAACGAACAACTCCTCGTCGTCCCCTCGCTTGCAAGTAGAAAGTCCCTTTCGTTCAGCGAGATCGAAAGACACTGGTCCGGTCGAGGCTTTCTCCTCTGGAAAGACCCCTTGAATCTCCTGATGAATGGGTCACCGATATTGCCGGGGGCAAAGGGGGCCCACATCAAACAACTTCAGGGTCTTCTCAAAGAGGCAGGAATTTACAGTAAAGCTTTGACAGGTGTTTATGATGGTGAAACCCTATCAGCGGTCAAAGCGTTTCAGTTGTCAAGAGGAATTGAAGAGGACGGGATCGTCGGGGGCCAGACGCTGATGGTCTTGTATCGCTCTATCGATCGTTTCAAAGTCCCGAAACTTGTTGCAGGGCCAAGATGAGCCTGATACTCGATGCGTTAAAGAAACTCGATCGGGAAAAATCATCCCGCCGGAACGGAGCGGTCAATATCGCTGCCGAGATTCTCAGACCCTATCTGCCCCCTCCCAGGAAAAGAGTGTGGATCTATTTCACTGCTGTCTTCCTTACGGCTGTCGCCACTGCTGCCATCACCTATGCCGTGATATCGAAAACACCCCCTTCCGCGGCTATCAACCCGGCTACATCAAGTCTGCAGGTTACCCCAACTCCCCTTTCCCATGAACCAGTCCGTGACGCCCGAGACGTAATCATCCGGGACCCTTGGAAAATGCAACCCCCTATTGAAACCAAAAGGCCAGTCGAAACTGAAAAGCCCACAGAGATTAAAAAGCCTATGGAAAGTAAAAAGCAGCCTGTTGAAGTCAAAATCCCTCCCCTCTCACCGAGTGAGGAAAAAATAAGTTCGGAGGTTATCTCAAAAGAGGCACCCGTTGTTCCGGGAGATGTGAGAAAACCTTCTGAAGAGACACCAAGAAGATCTGCCGTCACCCCTGCGTCGCTAAAATTGTCTGGCATCGTCTGGTCTGAGGAACCTTCGAAGCGTTTTGCCGTGATCAATGGCATGGTCACCACGGAGGGGTACGTCTTTGATGGAGTGAAGGTGGTAGAGATCCATCCTGACCATGTCCTCCTGTTGCTCAATGACCAGCCTTTTGAGCTCTCGCTCAACAGGTGATCTTTCGTTTCTTCCACCGCCCCTTATCCTTTTGATTTAGAACGGAATGGGTGTCCTGAGGTTCGGGTGGATCTCGGTTCCGACTTCTTCACCCCGGCGGTTCTGTCGCTTGCTCGGGATGTCGCCCCGCCCAGACGTTAGACAGGTGATTACGGACCATGGCTGTGGCGCTTCATCTTCAGAATAAAGAGGGCGATGAAGATGAGAAAAAAGGCACTGCTGCTTAGCCCCATAAAGACCCACTGCAATCCAAAATGCTGAGCAACGAACCCTGAGAAGCTTGAGGCTAAAGAACCGAACACGAAAGCCACGAAGAAAAAAATGCCGAAGGCTGTCCCTCTCATCTCCCCTGGCGTGTATTGGGCCAAGAGCGTATTGTTCATGGGCTGGAGAAAGAAATTGAAGAAGAAAAAGATGAGGGCCAGGATGAGGAGCAAAAGGTCGGTTGTGAAGGACATGGCAAATATGAATGGAAAGGCAACGATGGAAATGGCGAGAAACTTCTTTTCTAAATTGGGTCTCTGCGACAAGACGCCTCCACCGTACTGCCCGAAAACCCCCATCGAAAGAACGATGGCAGACAACATTCCGCCCAGAGCCACGCTATCCAGAGAAAAGATTTGAAATGAAGTCCGCTTGGCCATGTAGGCTGGAAGGAAGGTGAGCGACCCAGTGAAAGAAAAACTGTGCATCATGTTGGCAAGGTAGAGGAGGATCAAGGGTAAGGAGAAATAGCTCTTCATCATCCCTGCAACAGGTCTTTTTCCATGGGAGGCTTCATCTTTTTTCATCTCTTCTCTCGGGGACATGTTAACGAAAAAAGACCAGAGGACGAGAGCAACCCCCGGGAGAGCAAAGAGGAGGCAGGCAGGTCGCCAACCAAGAGAGGAGGCGATCAGCCCCACAATAAAAGGAGTCACCGCCAGCCCGATGTTCCCTGCCGACCCGTGAATTCCAAGGGCCCGTCCATATTCCCGTACTGTGGAAGTGATCAGTGAGTTGACCCATGGATGATAAATGCTGCCAAAGGCACCGAGCAGCGCCAGTCCTGCGGTGAAAAGGATCAGGGTGGGAGAGAAGGCCACCAGGATTAACGACAGGCAGCACCCCAAGAAGCAGAACAGATAGAGCTTCCTGGGACCTAGGTAGCTGTAAATCATTCCGCCAGGGAGGGCTCCCAATCCATAAGCAAGGGTCATGACATTTCCAATCACCCCGAGCTCCAGATATCCCAAGGAAAACTCCTTCTGTAGAAGAAGGAGGACCGCTGGAAAGATAAGCATGTTCCCGTGAGTGAGGGCATGAGAGCATCCCGTCAGTGCAACAATCATTTTCTCTTTACGATCCATCATAGCGCTTCCAATCTTTTCTTCTAAGGAATCCGGACGCATTCAAGACGTATTTACTCGGCCTTTCCTGCCTCTCGCCTGCCCAGTTCTTCTTATGAATGGATACGTCTTGTTCAATCGTTTTGACCGGAAAGTGCTCCGCAAGCTTCGCCTTTTAGGCGGGGTCCCTGCCTACCGGCCCCGGTACCGACCGAGGGCGGGGCAGGCAGGAAAGAACACAATGTAAAATCATATTACATTACCGGGAAGCCCCGGCATGCCTGTCCCGTCTTAACGGGATGCCTGCCTGCCGGTAGGCAGGGCCGGAGAACTTCAAAATGTTTTCAATGATAGAGTCTATCCATTTCTTCGTCAATGACTAATTTCCATTTCTGAAACAAAAAAGGCAGGCAACTCTTGAAAAGGTACCTGCCCCTTTTTCTGTTTTCAGCATTCAGCCCTTTGGCTTAAAATCAGATCCTTTTAAATCGTCAATAAAAGCCCACCTTTCTTTTTTAAATTTTTGCAATACGTTTCTTTAACCGTCCTGTTCCGAGCAGCTGACGCGCCATTATTTTCTTTGCCCTCTTCTTTTTCTTTCAATGCGCTTGATACATTCGACGGCGCCAAACCCCGATTCTTAAATCGGGGCAAAAAGCGCCGCTCAGTATCAACCCCTGCCTACCGGCAGGCAGGCTGAGCATACCCCAGGCTTCAGACCGGGGAGTCGAATGGGTTGATTTTCATCAGATCAAATAATTCAATTTATGCTTCATCTATTTCACTGGTATAGAAATAAATATCCCCAACTTCTCCATTTTGACCAATGACTTTTTTCCCCCAATTTAATATGGATTCTTCAGTAATTCTTTCGGTATCTTTTCTCCTCTCTTTCAATATCCCGATAAAAAGATCTCTTCCCATTTCATCTCGGCAATAAAATTCATAAATAAGCATTTGCTTGTCATCCTCACCCCTGAACCTGTCAGGCTTAGGGCGTTGCCCTGTACCCTATGTGGCTCAGGACTCCGCTCTACTTTCAACTCCTCATGAGTCTCTCAAAAAAGGGTTACGAGCCAGCTTCTTATGTCAACCTAGAAAAAGCGGAAGGTCTAAATTTTAGTGGGAGTATATGACTGCCGCATGGAAAAGTCAACTGGATAGTGGGGGAGCGGGACAGAAACCGAGAAAGGATATAACTGTTTGGCCGGCAAGTGCCCCGTCCCGTCTCAGCGGGATAGGCAGGGTCAAGGGGCACAATCAGAATGAAATTTCCTTTCCGGGAAGCTCCACCCTGTAGGCGGGGAGCTTCACAATGGACATTTTGGCAAGGAAGTAACAATTCTTGCCCCATTTTTTGCTCAACGGTCCTGGAAAAGTTTTATTTATTAAGGAAAGATTATTGATTTTAATGTATTAAGCGCCCATAGAAAACCCCTTTGAATGGCAAGATAATTGCAAAGTCCATTCGAGCATTTCAAGGGGAAAGGATACAGAATCGTCCCCCCATCGCCAAGAAACGAATCTTCAACACGGCACAAAATGGAGCTCAAGATGAAGCAAGGCTTCAATCATCTTGAGGGGATATTTTTTGACGAAAAAGACGGCATTCTTTTGGCGGAAAAAAGATAGAAGGAGAGAAATGATATGAGGGAAATCCTTTTCAAAAAAGCCGTTATAAAGAGCATCACACTCCTCTTCTCGGTATTAGTCTGGGGCCAACCTGCATTGGGTTGCGATGATTGGCGGCGGGACCAGACATGCGATTTAAGACCTGAGATTGAAAAGGTGTATGGTGACTTTGATAATGACCTGGTCTCTATTCTTTTTAAGGACGAGTCAACTCCACTTTCAGTCGTTTCTTTACATCTCGATCCACATAGAGTGACCCATGAGCCTGCTGAACCGGATGGATCTCAGACCCTTCTACGATTGCGCTCTGTTCGGGAACGGTGGCATCCCCACCCTCTTCCACATTAAAATCCACATTCTGCCAGCGTCCCTGTGGATTCCGTTTCACCTTAACTCTTGTGACCGTCTTGATTCCATAGCCGAAGATAGAGATGGAAGGAACACCACAGTGCGTTCCGAGTTCCTTCCTGAATTCACGGGCCGTTCTTAACAGCGGTCTTTGCTCCTCGAGGAGCCATGTCTCATCGGAGAGCAAGTCAATCGATTGCTTCTTTTGATCCTCCGCACACGGGTAGATAGGTAGCAGTTGATACATCGACGGAAAGGTAGAAATCACTTCACGGAGTCGCTCGCCGAGCAAGCCAAAGGGAAGCAGTTTAGGTCCGAAGAGAAGGGTCATCAAGGCTGAGGGAGCACCATAGTGCGGTCCTCCCAGGAAAATCATACGACTTACCTTTTTCTTGCCCCCCAGGCGTTCCACGTAGTAACGGCTGACCAGAGACCCCATGCTGTGAGCAATGATGACCACGGGAGGTGACATCTTCCAGGAGTCGATTGCTTTGGCCAGTTGCTTTGCGGCCAGACGGCAGTCCTGTCTCCAGTCATAGGGAAATTCGAAGAGATCCTTCCCGCGCTCATACTCCAGGCTTTCCTCCAGATAATCGCTCAAACGACTGTACCGGTCCAGCTTGATCAGATTAGGAACAATGACCACCTCGCCCACCACAGCGCGTGCTTCAAGGGGATTGTTTTCTGAGAGGCGAAGCTGCTGGGGCTGGGTAAAAAACAATCTGGGATTGGGCCAGACCCGTTCACTCCCTCTCCAGAGTTCAGACCCTGTAAGGCCCGGAACGAATACCACGGGGTGGCGTTCCATCTTCTTGGGCTGCTTGGGAAGATCTGTCAGCGTAAGATCCTCGGAAGAAAACTTGTGCTTGAAAACGATGCGCGCATTTCCGATCAGGATCGTATCGCAATCCTGCAGGGTATGTTCCTCGATTCGCTTGCCACCTACAAATGTTCCATTGGTGCTACCGAGGTCTCGGATGATGAATGTCTCACCGCGCTTTTCAATCCGGGCATGATGGCGTGAAACCATGGGTTGATGCAGTGCAATATCGCTCTGGGGATGACGGCCAATCGTAAGGGGCTCGCCGGTCATAGAGACTTCCCATGTCTTGCCCGGGGTATGAACCGCAAATCGGGGCACCTCGGTGTCTTTCAATGTCATCGAGAGGGTTGTCCGGCATAATGTCTTCTCCAGGTCTTCTTCCGAATCGAGGGGAATGACATCAGGCTCAATCTGGGGCAGTCCACTTTCAAATCGGAAGACCGTGTCCCCCAATTTGATGACATCGCCTGGGGCGAGAGCTGAGGAAGCCACTCGTTTGCCGTTCACGTAGGTTCCGTTCGTGGAACCGAGATCCACAATTGTAAACCCTGCTTCCTTCTTATCGATCCTGGCATGGTGACGCGACACTTTCGAATCATGGAGAAGAACAATCTCATTGATGGTCGCCCGGCCGAGGGTCAGGTTGGCCTTCTCCAGGACAAATTCCATGCCCTCACAGTCCTGCTGCGTCATAACGAGCTTGTCAACCGATTGAACCATACAGGTTGGATTATACACTTAGGAGGTACTCATGTCAAAATCTGGTTCTTCCTCATTCATCAGCTTCTCCTCATCTTTCGTGCCTCATGATAATTGAGAAAATAGTCAAGAAAGTGATTGACACCTTTTATGAATGGTAGTATTTGAAAATGCCAGATTCATTCATAGGAAGGAGGAAATGATGAGTGGTTATCATATAAGGGAGTTTGAGCCTTTTCCAGTTCATGCTTTGAAGAGAACCGAACGGCCGACAACGAAGATACTCGACGAGCAAGTTCAAAGAGTGGATGAGCGGGAGAGTGGTTTTAATAAAGCATCTCGAGGCGATTATGGGACAGTTCTCCAGAGAGAAAGGACGCGATTCGTCCCCAAACATCCGATCTCCGGTGCGCTCTCCTGGATGACGGCCTATTTGAGGGATGTGGTCGATGGAGTCGTGGCAAAGCAGAAGGCCCCTGTTCCTGAAGATCCGGAACAGTTATCGCGACACATCAAGGAGCTGGCCTACTTCTTAAGGGCGGACGCGGTCGGGATCTGCAAATTGCCTCCCTATGCTGTTTATACAAATAGTTTCCCAAACGGTGAACCCATAGAACTCAATCATCAATATGCGATCGGAATTCTTATCGATCAGGACTGGAGGACAGCAGAAGCTTTTGATGGCCATGACTGGATCAGCAACGCCATGAGTTTCTTAGGCTACTCCACTTCCGGTTTCATTGCCTGTATCATTGCGGAGTACGTCCGCAGACTCGGATACCCGGCGAGAGCCCACCATGCGAGGAATTATCAGGTCGTCGTTCCTCCGATCCTTCTCTGGGCTGGCCTGGGGGAAATGTGTCGAATTGGTGATTGTGTACTTCATCCTTTTCTCGGTCCCCGATTCAAGGCGGCTGTTGTTACGACGGATTTACCTCTTGCCGTCGACAAACCCATTGATTTTGGTTTGCAGGATTTCTGCTCCAAATGTAAGAAGTGTGCCAGAGAATGCCCGTCCGGGGCCCTCAGTTTTGGCGATAAGATTATGGTCAACGGATACGAGCGCTGGCCAAGTGATGTTGAGAAATGTACCTCGATGCGGGTGGGAAATAAGAAAGGGTCAGGATGTGGCACCTGCATCAAGGTTTGCCCGTGGAACAAACCCTATACCCCGCTTCACCGCGCTGTCAGCTGGGTGGTCAGACATTCGTCTTTCGCTAGGGGAATCTCGCCGTGGACAGACGATCTTTTTGGATATGGAAAACCTGATCCAGAAAAGAAGTGGTGGTTCGATTTGGAGGAGGTGGATGGCCGCTTCGAGATCCCCTCTAGAAGAAGAGATTGACATCTTTTGTAATCCTTTCACAAATTTTATTGCTAAAATTGATTATTTTGGGTAAATAAAGAGTGTTCGAGATTCCTAGGAACACAGATGTCTCCTCAAGAGAGCAAAGATTACTTAGACCTCAAGGCTGTCGTCATTCTTCTCATCCTGACCCTCCTCTGGGGTCTTAACTATGCCGCCGTCAAATATTCGAACCAAGGGATCTCTCCAGTGTTTGCCGCTACCCTCAGATCAGTGATTGCCACCATTTGCGGGGTGCTCTACTGTATCAAGAAAAAGGAGACGTTATTTCATACGGACATCAGGCTCTTCCATGGATTCATGGTGGGCCTTTTGTTCGGGCTGGAATTTGCCTGTATCTATTTTGGAATGCTCTACACCGATGCGGCCCGATCCGTTGTCTTTGTCTACCTGAGCCCTTTTGTTGTTGCGGTGGGAGCCCATTTCTTTCTCAAAGGAGATCGGTTGAACTTTCCTAAGATCGCAGGCTTGATTCTGGCTTTCGCAGGCATCGTCACCGTTTTTGGAGGGAGACCCAAAACCGCCCAAACCACGATGGTCTTTGGAGATCTTTTGGAGATTATGGCAGCCTTCCTGTGGGGAGCGACAACGCTCTACATCAAAAAATTCATGGTAGAGAAAGTTCATCCCATCAATACCTTTCTTTATCAACTCTTCTTTTCTATTCCCATCCTCCTGGTGGTGAGCCTTATCCTTGAGCCCAGATGGGTTACCCATTTTGATGCATCGATCGCTACCTCCCTTATCTACCAATCGTTTATCGTGGCCTTTGTGAGTTACTTCCTCTGGTTCAAACTGATTCATGAATATTCCGTAAGCAGACTGTCGGCCTTCACCTTCTTTACTCCCATCTTCGGGGTCCTCTTTGGCATCCTCTTCCTCAACGAGGAATTAACCCTTTCGTTGATGGTAGGCCTGCCGATGGTTTCCCTTGGAATTTTTTTCGTAAACTGGAGGAGAAGAGCAACCGTATCATTGTAGGGAGGAGGTTTGATCATGCCCATTGGACTCTTTATTGCCCTATTCGGTTACCTTTTAGGTTCGGTTCCCACGGGCCTCCTTCTTGCTAAATTCTTTTCTAAAGTCGATCCGAGAAAAACGGGCAGCGGAAATATCGGAGCGACCAATATCTTCCGGACGGCCGGAAAGGGATTGGGTATTTTGACATTGGTAGGGGATATATTAAAGGGAATGATTCCGATAGTGATTGCCAGTTGGTTGGGCCTTCCTGATCTGTGGATTGCGATTGCGGGTCTGAGTTCTTTTCTCGGTCATATCTTCCCAATTTTTCTTGGATTTAAAGGTGGGAAAGGAGTTGCGACTGCTTTGGGTGTCTATCTTATCATATCGACCACTTCAGTGCTTATTGAAGTTCTTCTCTTTGTGGGAATTGTATGGAGATGGAGGTATATCTCTCTGGGGTCAATCTGTTGTGCCACAACTATTCCAATTTTGATTGCTTTTTTCAGGAGTGATTCGCAGGCCTACTTTATTGTGAGTGTCATCATGGCTGCCCTGATCCTCTACCGTCATCAGGAGAATATCGTCAGACTTCTTCAGGGGATGGAAAATAAGTGGAAATCATAGCTGGCCAATGGCAGATAGCAATTAGCGGATGGCGGACGATGGCTAAAGTTTTTTGAGGGCGGAACGCATTCTTTTTTCTTTTTTGGAAAGCATTCGGGACGGGCCTTTTTTCTTCTCCCCGCTTCCTTCCTCTTCATCTTGGAAATCTTTCTCCCCTTTCACCAAGGCGCTCTCCATCTTTTCCTTAAATTGATCGGAGGGAATAACCGCAACAGCCATCCTCTCGGCATATCTGGAGATCTCGCGGTCCGAAGTGACGACCGTAGCCCCTGCCCCTTTCTCTCTCGCCAGCCGCTTGATCACTTCATCCGCCTTTTCTCCCAGTTTCGAGAAGACCAAGTCGATCCCCTTCTTCCTCTCCCTTTTTTCCGTAGACCAGCCCCCTTGCCATCCGTCGAAAACCACGGTGATTTCCATTTGCCTTAGGCTGCGATAAGCGGAGAGCTGATCGACGAGGCGATCGCGTTCCCTTTGGAGTTGTATCGGATTTAATGGGACAAGGGTGCGGTCTGCGTGGAGGAGGTTATAACCATCGACGATCAAATGCATTAAATTCCGTAAGTCGTAAGTAGTGAGTTGCGAGTGGTCAAAAGACGTTAGGGAATTTCACCTCACGACTTGCGCCTAACGCCTTACGGCTATAAATAGTCCAGCCACTCCCTAAATTCTGGGTTTTTTCCTCTCACGATTTCGAAGAAGGCTGCCTGAAGCTCCTTGGTGACTGGGCCCGCTTTTCCCTCCCCTATCTTTCGATCGTCGATCTCCCGGATCGGGGTGATCTCGGCCGCCGTACCAGTGAAGAAAGCTTCATGAGCCGTGTAGATCTCATCGCGGGTGAATCTATCCACCACCAAAGGGATATTCTTCCCCTTTGCAATCTGAATCACTGAATCCCTTGTAATCCCTGGGAGGATCGATGTGAGAGGGGTGGTTTTCATGGCCCCGTTTTTCACCATAAAGATATTCTCTCCGCTCGCCTCTGACACGTAACCCTCCGTATCGAGCATCAGAGCCTCATCATAACCCATCTTCATGGCTTCTCTTTTAGCAAGAACGGAGTTGACATAATTTCCGGAGATTTTTGCCTTGGTCATCATGACGTTGACATGGTGGCGTGTATAGGAGGAGACCTTGACGCGGATCCCTTTTTCCAGGGCCCCTTCTCCCAGATAAGCTCCCCATGACCAGGTCGCGATAGCAAGGCGAATAGGATTATCTCCAGGGTAGACACCCATGACCCCTTCTCCAATGAAGACGATTGGACGGATATAGCCCTCTTTTAATTTGTTCACTCGAAGGGTCTCCTTGCAGGCCTCTGAGACTTCCTTTTTGGAAAAGGGGATTTTGATATCTCCAATCTGTGCAGAATCGAAGAGACGGTCAATATGCTCCCTCAGTCTGAAGACCGCTGACTTCCCATCGTTGCAGAGGTAACATCGGATGCCTTCGAAGACAGCCAACCCGTAATGGAGCGTGTGGGTCAGGACGTGAACATTGGCTTGATCCCAGGGGACAAATTTCCCGTCCAACCAAATCTTTTCCACCTTTTCAACCATAAAGGATCCTCCTCTTTAGAAAGCAATGTCAAATGTCAAAGCCCAAAGTTCAAATGAAAATAGAAGCAATGCCAAAGTTCAAAAGTTGAAGTTCGGAAAGAATCAAAGAAAATACTAAAATCTTTTTCATTCAGTCATTTGGATTTCATTTGACATTTGTTATTTGAAATTTGGCATTTGTGGTTATTCATTTACCCCATTTCATTGGAATTGTCAAAATAAAATTGGTGAACCTTTAACTCTGTTGCGGAGAAAAAACCAATGCGCCAAGTCAGGAATAACGTTTTTCGTTCACCCCCACCTCTACCCTGTGGAGTAATGTCCTTTACTCCACAGGGCAAGCCCTCCCCCGTAAGAGACTGTGTCGTAATGTCATTCTGAGGCGTCAGCCGAAGAATCTCTGTTTTCTAACTTATTCATTCTATGAGATTCTTCACTTCGTTCAGAATGACAAGCATGGCATTTCCCTCATTACGACACAGTCTCTAAAGGGGGAGGGAAGTGTTGGGGGGTTTACAACTCCTTTAGCTTATGGTAATTGTCCATAGCATAAATAATATTCTAAGCGGTAAAAGTTAAGCTTAATAATCCCCCCTCTCCCCCCTTTAGAAAAGGGGGGTTAGACGGACTTACCAAAGGGGGTGGAGGGCACCAAGGGAGGATGGAAATGAAAAGGGTGTTGGTAACGGGTGGGGCAGGTTTCCTCGGCTCCCACCTCTGCGATCACTTTATCGAATTAGGTTACGAAGTCATCTGCATGGATAATCTGATCAAAAAAGAGAATATCGAAAATGTCACCCATTTATTAGGACACAAGAGGTTCAAATTCATCAAATACGACGTGACCGAATATCTCTATGTGGAGGGAAAACTTGATGACATCCTCCACTTCGCCTCCCTTGCCAGCCCCAAGGACTACTTAGACTATCCGATCCAGACTTTAAAGGTAGGCTCCCTGGGAACCCATAAGGCTCTCGGTTTGGCAAAGGAGAAGGGAGCGCGGTTCCTCCTGGCTTCGACTTCTGAGGTCTACGGGGACCCGAAGGAGCACCCTCAATCCGAATCCTATCCGGGAAATGTAGATCCGGTTGTCCCGAGAGGGGTCTATGATGAAGCCAAACGGTTTGCAGAGGCCATCACCATGGCCTATCACCGAACGCATGGGGTCGAAACTCGAATTGCCCGGATCTTCAATACCTATGGTCCCCGCATGCGCCTCGACGACGGGAGGGCCCTGCCCAACTTCATGGTTCAGGCACTGAAGGGAGAGGATATTACCGTCTACGGCGATGGGGGCCAGACCCGAAGTTTCTGTTTTGTGGAGGATTTGATCGATGGGATTAAGAAGCTCCTCAATTCCGATGAAGCCGAACCGGTGAACCTGGGAAATCCTGAGGAAATCTCCATCCTGGACTTTGCAAAAGAAATCGTACGATTGACGGGAAGTAAGAGCCGGATCGTCTTCAATCCTTTGCCCCAGAACGATCCGAAGGTGAGACAGCCCGATATCACAAAGGCAAAAAGAATCTTAGGGTGGGAGCCCAAAGTGAGCCGTGAGGAGGGCCTCAGAAGGACGCTTCAATATTTTAGAGGAAAGATAACGGCCTCCCAACGGTGAGCAGGATTGGCCTCTCTGAGAAGTCGATCCAAAAACTCATCTTCAAAGACTTGCTCCCGACCTTTTCTCGGAGGCGGTAAATATTCTAATCTTCAGACGATCTTTTAAGATCGATTGTGCCGTTTGAACGCCTAAGAGAATTTCAGGAAATTTCTCCTCCTCCGCGACGAAAAAAAGTTGGAGTTTGTTCGCCCAATCTTCATCCGAGGAAACCCCTGAGTTGAAGCAATCCGACATCCCCTCGAGGAGAACCTCTGCAGATTTTCCGCAATCCACATTATATTTTTCATTGGAGGGAAAAGAGAGGCAGACCTTGGATGATTTTAGGTTCCTCAGGGTCTCGAAGAGACGGGGAAAGAGATCGCGCAGACGCAGCGTACTATAATCCCTAACCTTCCCCAAGCCGAGAAGGAGGATCAATGGCGGGATCACTCGTCCATGGGAGGGAATCAGGGTGGTCTCCTGCCACTCACCGGTCATTCTTCCTTCCTTCAGGAGGTGGGATAACATCCCGTTCAGTCTCCAGTCGATCAGACCGCTTGTCCCCTTCAGGGGCCTCTCATCTTGAAAGAATCCGGTCACGAGAAGCTCACATTCCTGAAGGTCAACGTCTTCGATCGAGAGAATGATGTCCATACAGTTAAATCCCAAGCACCAAATTCCAAATCCCAAATAAATTCGAATCACCAAATCTCCAATGAACTAAACACCCACTATCTTCCCCTTCTCCCGCGTAGGGGGAAGGGATTAGTATTTCGTTCATTGAGATTTTGGTCATTATTTGGTGCTTGTTGTTTGGAATTTGGATATTCCTCATGTTATTTTGCAGAGGGCTTCGGTTGGGTGGGTTTCTGGACCGCCTCCTTCTGGATGCGGTCTAAGATGCCATTGATGAAACTTCCTGAATCTTCAGATCCGTATCTCTTTCCAAGATCGATCGCTTCATTCAACGTGACCTTTGGAGGGATCTCGTTGCAGTAAAGGAGTTCGAAGATAGCCATGCGGAGAATATTTCGATCGACGAGGTTGATCCGGTCGAGACGCCAGTTTTCAGAAAATCGCTCGATCAGTTGGTCGATTTCCCGGGCATGGTCGAGAACGCCCAGGACGATCCGCTCGGCAAACTCATCGGTCCCTTCACTCGATGAAAAATGGGCCTCCCATTGAGTGATGGCTTTCGGACCCTCTTGCTTCGTGATATCCAATTGATAAAGAACCTGGAGGGCAGACTCCCTCGATTTTCTTCTTTTCCCCAAAACAGGCTTTACCCCGTTAGAAAGCCCCGTTGCTTGCCCCGTTAGAAATGTTTCTTTGTTAGCTAGGAGTCCCCTTTGGTAACCTATTTCTAACTGGGCGAGCACCGGGGATGAAGGCAATTTCCTTATGGGAGCGAACACGGGGTTTAATGCCCCGTGTGAGCCTTCCCGTTAGAGGGCCAAAGGTCTTCTAACGGGGTTTACCCTTTTCCTTTTCCGATCTCCTTCATGAGGTTGGCCATTTCAATGGCGGACATGGCTGCATCGAAACCCTTGTTGCCCACTTTGGTCCCGGCCCTTTCAATGGCCTGTTCAATGGTATCGGTAATCAACACTCCGAAGGAGATGGGGATTTCGCTCTCAAGAGAAAGGTGGGCGATTCCCTTGGTGACTTCCGTGGCAATATACTCGAAGTGAGGGGTGGCCCCCCGGATCACGCATCCCAGGCAGATGATGGCATCATATCGTCCGGTCTTCACCATCTTCTTAGCGGCCAGAGGGATTTCAAAGGCACCTGGAACCCGGGCCACTGCGCAATCCTCTTCTTCTGCCCCGGTCCGCTTCAAAGCGTCTAGGGCACCCTCCAGAAGTCTTTCGGCGATGAAATTATTGAACCGGCTCAAGACCATTCCGAACTTCAGCCCCTTCGCTATCAATTTACCTTCGAGGGTTTTCGCCATGTTTTTCTCCTTCCGATTTCGAATTTCATCATTTCAATCTGCAATCCGAAATCTGCAATCTGAAATTTATTTACGAAAATGCTGCAGAATGCCCCGCTCTGTTGGCGGGGACGAATGCAGCGATTTCAAAAACCCGATAGGCCGGACATTCTTGTCTGGCAACGGCATTTTCGCCGAGACTGGAAAGTCTCGGCTATCGGTAAAGCCCCGCCCTGTAGGCGAGGCTTTACTCTCCTGATTTAAAAGAGAGAAGGTGGCCCATCTTCTTCGCTTTGGCTTTGAGATATTCGATGTTTTCCTGATGGGGAGTCGTCTCGATCGGAACCCTTTCGACCACCTCTATTCCATATCCTTCCAGGCCTTTAATCTTTCGGGGATTATTGGTCATGAGGCGAATTTTGTGGAGGCCCAGGTCCACCAGAATCTGCGCCCCAATCCCATAGTCCCTCATATCCGCCTTAAACCCCAACGCTTCATTAGCTTCCACCGTATCCTTCCCCATATCCTGGAGGCAGTAGGCTTTCAATTTGTTGACCAACCCTATTCCCCTTCCCTCCTGCCTCATGTACACGATGACTCCTTTGCCTTCTTTTTCCACCATCGCCATGGCATTGTGGAGTTGTTCCTCACAGTCGCAGCGCTTCGACCCGAAGACGTCACCCGTCAGGCATTGGGAGTGAACCCTTACCAGAATCGTATCCTCGGGACCAATCTCTCCCTTGAGCAGAGCGATATGGTGGAAGGGGTCAACATCGTTCTCATAGGCGATGGCCGTAAAGAGTCCGCCATATTTGGTAGGGAGTTTGGCAGTGGTGATCCGGCGGACCAGGGACTCCTTTCGGAGACGGTATTTGATGAGATCCGCGATCGTGATGATGTTCAGACCATGCTTCTGAGCAAAGATGCGGAGGTCGGGCATCCTTGCCATCGTTCCATCCTCATTCATGATCTCACAGATTACTCCAGCCGGCTTGAGACCAGCCATCCTGGCGAGATCAACAGACCCTTCTGTCTGGCCTGTCCTGACCAGGACTCCGCCCTGCTTCGCCCGCAACGGGAAGATGTGTCCAGGGGTGACCAAGTCCTCAGATTTCGTTTGATCATCAATCGCCGTAAGAACGGTACACGCCCGGTCTGCAGCTGAGATGCCGGTAGTCACTCCCTTCCGGGCATCGATCGAAACGGTGAAGGCGGTCTGGAATCTTGAGGTATTATCTATGACCATCATCGGAAGGCGGAGTTCATTCAGCTTCTCATCCGTTAGCGAAAGGCAGATCAATCCCCTTCCATACTTTGCCATGAAATTGATGGCCTCGGGCGTGACCTTTTCTGCCGCCATGGTGAGATCGCCTTCATTCTCTCGATCCTCATCATCCACCAGAATCACCATCTTGCCTTCCCGGATGTCCTTCAACGCCTTTTCAATCGTACTAATAATCATTTTATTCCTCACTCATTTTCCAAAAATCCATGTTGCTTTAAGAAAGAAAGGTCAATTCCTTTGGATGTCCCCCTCCGTCGATCCAAAACCTTTTCCACGTATTTCCCTAAGATATCTGCTTCTATGTTGACCTCTTCCCCAACCTTTTTCTCTATCAGGGTTGTTTTTTCAAGGGTGTAAGGGATGAGGGTCAATCGAATCCAATCCTCCAGAAATTCGTTTACCGTCAGGCTGATCCCATCAATCGCAATAGATCCCTTTTGAACCACATAGGGAGTGACGGCTTGAGGGATGCGGACCCTGAGGTGAAGAGAGTTCCCTTCAATTCTCCTCTCGGTAATCGTTCCGATCCCGTCAATATGGCCTGTGACGATGTGACCTCCCAATCGATCAGAAAGTCTCAGGGCCCTCTCAAGATTAACCTGATCTGCTTCCTTCACTCTGGCAAGGGTTGTCTTTTGAAGGCTTTCAGGAGAAAGATCTACTGAGATAGCCCGACCCTTCTTTTCCACAACCGTCAAGCAAACACCATTTATATTAATACTATCACCGAGTTGCATCTCTGTCAAATCGAAGGGAACATCTAATGTCAGCCGTTTCATCTCCCAGCGATGGTCCACCTTCAGAACTTTTCCCTTATTCTCAACAATTCCAGTGAACATCTTCACTCCCAACTATGCAAAATCAACTATGGACGATAAACGATGAACCATGAACCTTATAACCTATATCACTCCTAACTCCTAACTCATTACTGTTATTTTCTTATCAGGATGGGTTAAATACCCCTCAATAAGGATATCCTCTCCTATTCTTCTTGTTCTTATTTCAGTGACGGAAAAAGTTTCTCTCAGATGGAGGACTCCTTCTCCACTGAAGATTCCCGGTGCAAGGGGGTCACCGATCAGTTTCGGAGATAAAAAAAGGAAGATTTTGTCGATTAAACCTTGGTCCAGAAAGGAGCCATTGATCTGACTCCCCCCTTCCACAAGTAGGCTCATCAGCCCCAGCTCTCCCAGTTTCAAGAGAGAGGACTTCAGGTCGACCTTTCCCGATTTGGAATCAGAGATGAGAACGCGTACCCCCTTCTTCCGGAGCCGCTCTATTTTATCCTGGGATGCCATCTCTGTGGTAGCAACAATTGTCTTCGAAGGGGAAAGATCGACCACCCTGGCATTCTCCGGGATCCTCAATCGACTGTCGAAGACGATCCGGTAAGGGTCCCTCCCTCCCCTGATCCGGGCCGTGAGCATGGGGTCATCTTTCAGAACCGTCCCGATGCCAACAACGACTCCATCCACTTGATCCCTTAGACGATGGACAAATCGACGGGAGGTTTCACCGGTAATCCATTGAGACTCTCCATTCCTCGTTGCCAACTTTCCATCAAGGGTGGCAGCCATCTTTAGAATAATGAACGGTTCACGCTGGACAATATACTTACAGAAGACCTCGTTTAACCTGTGACACTCATTCTCCAAAATACCTACCTTCACATCGAGGCCAGCCTGTTTCAGATGGGCCACGCCTCTTCCCTTGACCAACGGGTTAGGGTCCTCTATTCCAACGACGACCTTTCTCACGCCTGCTTCGATCACGGCTGGAACACAGGGTGGCGTCTTCCCGTAATGAGTACAGGGTTCGAGATTGAGGTAGAGCGTGGCTCCTTTAGCCTTTTCTCCAGCATTTTTAATAGCGACGATTTCAGCGTGAGGTTCTCCTGCACGCGCATGATAACCATCGCCTACCACTTTGCCTCTCTTCACGAGAACGGCGCCCACCATTGGATTGGGGGATGTCCTTCCCCTCCCCTTCTCTGCCAAACGGAGAGCCCTTCGCATCCAAAACTCGTCATCCATAATTGACACTGCTCTATTCTATAAATCCGAAATCCGAATATCGAAATCCGAAACAAATCCCGCCACAGTGTCATTGCGAACCCTTCGCTTTTTTGTCATTCTGAGCGGAGCGAAGAATCTCTTATGGTCTGGCTCAGGGTAAACTCCGTGAAGCAATCTCATTGGATTGCCACGCCTGCGTACCGTATAACGCTACTTAGGCGTGCAGGTACGTCGCTACGGTCCTCGCAATGACCACTCTCGCTGCTTGAATGTGGATTAAGGTCATTTGAATTTTGATCATTCGTGCTTGTTTCGAATTTCGTGCTTCGAGATCATTTTTTCTTGGTCTCTTCGTTCTTCCTATTCGCAAGAAGGTCTTTCAATTCATCCATGAATTCCTGAGTATCTTGAAACTGACGATAGACAGAGGCGAAGCGGACATAAGCGACCCCATCTAACCGATGCAACTCGTCCATCACCTTGTCACCGACTTCAGAGCTCTTGACCTCTCTCTCCCCTTTTTCTTGAAAGTGCTGCTCGATTCGACTGACAATCTTCTCAATGATGTTAACACTGATGGGCCTCTTCTCACAGGCCTTCTTCAAGCCATTGAAGATTTTGAGGCGATTGAACACCTCTCTCCTTCCATCTTTCTTAATCACCATGGGAAGAGCTTCCTCCACCCTTTCGCTGGTGGTGAATCGCTTCTTACAGCCAAGACATTCCCTCCTCCGCCGAATCATCTCCTTATCCTTGCTGAGGCGGGAGTCCACCACTTTACTTTCTGAATGGTTGCAGAAGGGGCATTTCATGGCTACCTCTATGCTCGAACGTGGAGGGTCGAGTTACCTTCCACTTTTGGACGAATGTGTCCTGTTGACCTTTTGGACTCTTACCTTCGATTCTTTTAACATCTGCCTGGCCAGGGAGTCGGCGTACCCCTGCTCAAAAACGATCTTCTGGATTCCTGCATTGATGATCATCTTGGAGCAGATGATGCAGGGATGGTTTGTGCAATAAAGGGTGGCTCCCCGGATCCCCACACCATGATAGGCGGCCTGGATGATGGCATTCTGCTCTGCATGGAGCCCGCGGCAGAGCTCATGTCTTTCCCCAGAGGGGATGCCCAGTTTCTCGCGAAGACAACCAATTTCCAGGCAATGTTCCAATCCTGAGGGAGCTCCGTTGTAGCCGGTTGCGAGAATCTTTTTGTCTCTGACAAGAACAGCTCCCACCTGCCTGCGCAGACAGGTCGAGCGCTTCGCAACGAGGTGGGTGATGTCCATGAAATATTCTTCCCAGGTGGGTCGAAGGGGATGAGTCTCTTTTTTATCTTTCTTTTTCAAGAGTAAGCCATCATCGGAGAGGAAAATCCGAAATTCGAATGTCGAAATTCGAAACAAACTTCAAATCCAAATTTTCCAATGATCGAAACCCTCTCAGTCCTTGTTTGGAGATTTTGGTCATTCGATATTGTTTCGAAATTCGGATTTCGTGCTTCGAAATTATAAGTTGCAATATTATTTTTTGAAGTTTTCTTTCTCGAGGGTTTCGATCTTTTCAACTCGCCTTTTGTGCCTGCCACCCGCAAACGGGGTATCCAACCATACCTTGACGATCTCCTTTGCCAATTCTCTGCCTACCACCCGACCTCCGATCACCAGGATATTGGCATCGGTGTGTTCCCTGCTGCACCGCGAGGAGTAAAGATCATTTGCTAGGGCAGCTCTCACCCTGGGAAATTTATTGGCAACGATAGACATCCCAATCCCCGTCCCACAGATGAGAATCCCCTTCTGCAATTCTCCCCGAGAAACCCTCTCGGCCAAAAGGATGCCATAATCGGGGTAATCAACGGACTCCTCGCTGAATGTTCCTAGATCAACAGGTTCAAAACCCAATAATTTGATATATTTTTTGAGTTCTTCTTTTAGTTCAAAGCCGCCGTGGTCACAGGCCAACCCGATTTGCATGATCCTATCCTGTATATTTTTTAAAGATGAGGGTGGCATTGGTCCCGCCAAATCCGAAGGCATTGGACATGGCTACTTGGATAGGCTTACGTCTTGCCACATTGGGGACGTAATCTAAATCGCACTCGGGGTCGGGTTCCTCGTAGTTGATGGTGGGCGGGAGGACTCCCTCTCGAAGGCTCAAGATGGTGAAGATGCCCTCCGTGCTCCCAGCCGCTCCAAGGAGGTGGCCGGTCATCGATTTGGTCGCACTGATGGGAACTTTCTTAGCATGCTCTCCGAAGACTGCTTTGACGGCTTGAGTTTCTGTGGCGTCATTCAGGGGGGTCGAGGTCCCATGGGCATTGATATGATCAATTTCCTCAGGCTTCAGCCCTGCATCCCGGATGGCCATCCGCATACATCTGGCTGCACCTTCCCCGTCTGGAGAGGGAGCAGTAATGTGATACGCATCCCCCGTATATCCATAGCCCACAATCTCTGCATGGATCCTTGCTCCTCGATTTAACGCGAATTCCAGGTCCTCCAGAACGACGATGCCTGCTCCCTCGGCAACAACGAGCCCATCCCGATTCTTTTCAAAAGGACGGCAGGCTTTCTCAGGCTCGTCATTTCGAGTGGACAGGGCCTTCATGGCATTGAATCCAGCAACGGTCAAAGGCGTAATATTGGCCTCTGTTCCGCCTGCAATGATGGCCCTTGCGTCCCCATAGACAATGGCACGATAGGCATCCCCGATGCAATGGGCCCCTGTGGCACAGGCCGTTACGACACAGCTGTTGGGTCCCTTGACACCGAAACGGATGGCAATCTGCCCTGAGGCCATATTGGCAATGAGCATGGGGATGAAGAAGGGGCTGATTCGACTCGGCCCTTTTTCCAGCAGGATTTGATGGTATCTCTCGATGGTCGGCAGCCCTCCCAGTCCCGTCCCGACGATGACGCCAACCTGTTCGGCGTTTTCAGGTGTGATTTTTAATTGGCTGTCTTCGAGGGCTTCTTTCGTGGCCCCCAAGGCATACTGAATAAAGAGATCCATTTTCTTGATCTCTTTCTTTTCAATATAGTTCTCGGGGTTGAAGCCCTTCACCTCGCCTGCGATCTTCGTTTCATGACCGTTTGGATCAAACCGTGTTAAAGGACCGATGCCTGACCTGCCCTCGCACACATTCTTCCAGGCCGTTTCAACACCAATCCCTACGGGAATAACGAGTCCCAATCCTGTAATGACAACCCTTTTCCTCAAAGGATTACTCCTCCTTAAGATGGTCTCTCCCGCCTGCCGCGAGTCTTGAAACATCTTGCTTTGTGGGAATCAGGCCTTCGATGGGCAGGCTCGGAGCGCTTCCCCTTAGGCGTTGACATGGGACTGGATATATTCGATCGCGTCGCCGACCGTCAGGATCTTCTCAGCATCCTCGTCGGAGATCTCCATGTTATACTCCTCCTCCAAGGCCATAACCAATTCCACCAGGTCGAGAGAATCTGCTCCCAGGTCATCCACGAACTTGGCCTCTGGTGTGACCTCGCTTTCGTTAACCCCCAATTGCTCGACAATAATCTCCTTCACCCTCTTCTCAATAGACATGAAATCACCTCCTCACATGTAGATGCCACCGTTCACATTCAATACCTGACCGGTGATATAATTTGCCGATTCAGAAACGAGAAACAGAACTGCCTCTGCGACATCTTCAGGTTTGCCCAATCGATCCATTGGAATCAATCGTTTCAAGTCCTCCTTCACTTTATCGGGAAGGGCATCGGTCATCGGGGTTTCGATATAGCCGGGGGCAATAGCATTCACATTGATCCCTCTCTGGGCGAACTCCCGGGCGATCGTCTTGGTAAAACCGATCACACCGGCTTTCGAGGCAGCGTAGTTTCCTTGCCCCGCATTCCCCATTTCTCCAACCACTGAAGCGATGTTAACGATCTTCCCGCTTTTCTGCTTTGACATGTGACGGACAACCGCCTTAGTACAATTGAAGGTTCCCTTGAGATTGATGTTGAGGACCACGTCCCAATCTTCCTCGGTCATCCGAAGGATCAGTTTGTCCCGTGCAATGCCTGCATTGTTGATCAAAATATCAATGTGGCCGAACTGGGCCAAAATCGCCTGGACCATTTTATCCACATCGTTCGATTTGGCCACATCCACCTTGATCGCCAGGGCCTTCCGGCCTAAAACCTGAACCTCCTTTGCCGTCTCCTCGGCCTTCTCGAGATTGATGTCTGAGACAACAATGTCAGCCCCGTTTCGAGCCAGCAGGAGGGCAACTGCCTTTCCGATTCCCTGTGCTGCTCCCGTTACCAAAGCCACTTTGCCCGCCAGTTTCAAAGGATTCTCCTCGTTACGAGATCTTTTTGAGCGTCTGAATATCTTCTATATTCTTCGTCTCGACTTTGGGATTGATTCTTTTCATCAGACCGGAGAGGACCTTGCCCGGACCGATTTCCAAGATTTGTTCGATTCCATCTCCTGTTATTTTCTGCATGGACTCTTCCCAGCGCACGGGACTCCATACCTGGGTCACCAGTAATTCTCTTACCCTCTCCTTCGATCGGTTGATGTCTGCCTCCACATTCGTCACTACCGGGATCTTGAGGTCCCGAATGGGTATACCCTCCAGGACTTTTTCCAGGCGTTCTCCTGCTGGTTTCATCAGGGGGGAGTGGAAAGGAGCACTGACAGGAAGGGGAACCGCCTTCTTTCCTTCCTTTTTTACCCTTTCTATGGCCCGCTCGACTGCCTTTGCATGACCGGCGATGACGATTTGGCCGGGGCAGTTAAAGTTGGCTGGGGTCAGCACTTCGCCTTGCGCGGCCTCTTCGCAGAGTTTCTCCACCTCCCCCCGCTCCATACCAAGGATGGCAGCCATAGCCCCTTCTCCCACTGGGACCGCTTCCTGCATGAATCTTCCACGAAGGCGAACGATCTCGACCGCATCTGCAAAGGCAAGGGCACCAGAAACCACCAGGGCGCTATATTCCCCAAGGCTATGTCCCGCGGCGAGACGAGGAATAACTCCTTTCTCTGCTTGTAGAACCCTGAGGGCTGCAATGCTCGTGGTCAGGACAGCAGGTTGGGTGTTTTCAGTCAATTTAAGTGCCTCTTCTGGGCCCTCAAAGCAGAGGGAAGAGATGGGAAGGTGGAGAACATCGTCCGCTTCTTGGAAGACATCTCTGGCCTCGCGGAAATTCTCAAAGAATTCCTTTCCCATCCCGACATATTGAGACCCCTGGCCAGGAAAGATGAAGGCCGTTGCTTTCATGGTTATTTTTTCCCTGCGTATTCCTTGTTTAATTCGAGACCGATGACATTTCTCTGAATCTGGTTCGTCCCTTCATAGATCTGAAGGATTTTAGCATCCCGCATCATCTTTTCCACAGGATACTCCCTCATATATCCATAACCCCCGAAGACTTGAACAGCATCAACCGTGACTTTCATGGCCACATCGCTGCCAAAGACCTTGGCCATTCCCGAGAGTTTCGAAATATCTTTCGGATTCTTTTCCTGATCGATGTACCGTGCTACGGATAAGACCAGAGCCCTGGCTGCCTCCACGAGCGTGGCCATGTCAGCCAAAAGGTGTTGAACGGCTTGAAAGGAGATGATCTTCTTTTCAAACTGTTCCCGTTCCCGGGCGTAACGGACCGCTTCATCAAGTGCGCCCTGAGCGACTCCCACACCCTGGGCCCCTACACCGGGCCGTGTTCGGTCGAAGGTTCTCATAGTTACAATGAAGCCCATCCCTTCCTTTGCAATCACGTTTCCCCTCGGAACAAAACAGTCCCGGAAGACCAATTCCCTGGTGGCAGAGGCCCGGATCCCCATCTTCTTCTCCTTCTTGCCAAAATCGAAACCGGGAGTCCCTTTCTCGACAATCAAGGCACTCGCCCCCCGTGGGCCCTTCGCCCGGTCCGTGATGGCGATGATGGTGTAGATCTCAGCCTCTCCCCCGTTGGTGATCCATTGCTTTGTTCCGTTCAGAACGTAACCCTCTCCTTTGCGAACGGCCGTCGTTCGAATGGCGCCGGCATCGCTTCCTGCATCTGCCTCCGTGATACCGAAAGCAGCCAACCGCTTTCCTTTGGCGATATCGGGAAGATATTTCTTCTTCTGTTCTTCACTTCCATAAAGCATGATCGGATGAGCACCCAAACCGCTTCCAGCATAACTGGTGGCTACTCCAAGGCAGACGCGGCTCAACTCCTCCACGGCCAGGCAATTCTCCAGGACCCCTCCTCCGAAGCCTCCATACTCCTCACCGATGGAGACACCGAAGAGCCCCGCTTCTGCGCAGACCTTCATGAGGTCCCAGGGAAACTCTTCTTTTTCGTCCAATTCGGCCCGGACGGGTAACACCTTTTCCTGTGCAACTTTCCGGGCTAAATCCTGAATCATCTGCTGTTCTGGTGTGAGAAAATAGTGCAATCCAGTCCCTCCTATTCACCCTGTTAGAAAGCCCCACCGTGCCCCTTCCCTTCTAACGGGGTTCACTCCCCCTAGATATAGATCACTGAACGGCCTTAATTGAATTCTTCGTCTTCTCCGAATTTTTCTGCCCCAGACGAAGCAGGTCTTGATTTTCCCTGAGCTCTTGGATCACATGTTCATTCAGTTTATTCTTTGCAAGATTCTGGGCCAGCACAATGGCATTCTTAATCGCTTTGGAGTTGGAATGGCCGTGGCAAATTACACAGTTACCATTAACCCCCACAAGCGGAGCGCCTCCTAACTCTGAGTAGTCCACTTTTTTCTCCAGCCGGCGCATCACCCGCCCCATGAGAAAGTAAGCCACCTTGGCCCTCAGATTATCTTGCGCCTCCCACTTGAGAATGGTGTGAATGGTGTCCCAAAGTCCTTCGCTAATCTTTAAGGCCACATTTCCCACAAAACCATCGCAGACGATGACATCTACCGACCCGCTGTTGAGATCCCGACCTTCCACATATCCAATATAGTTCAGGTTGGTTTGGGATAGAATCTCGTGGACCTCTCGCGTCAGTTCATTTCCTTTCCCTTCTTCCTCGCCATTGCTCAAAAGACCAATCCTCGGTTCTTGCTCACCCAGGATGTGCTTAGCGTAGGCATCCCCCATAATGGCAAACTGGACGAGATGGAAAGCTTTGCAGTCCACATTCCCGCCCGAATCGATGAGGACAGTAGAGCCTTTGGGAGTTGGATGAACCGTCGCAATGGCGGGTCGATCGACTCCCTCCAGTTTTCTGAAGATATACATCGCAAGAGCCATGGCCGCTCCGGAATTTCCCGCGGAAACCAGGCTGCTGACCTCCCCTTCCTTTGCCAGGTCGACGGCCACTTTAATGGAAGTCTCCTTCATCTTTCGTATCACATTGGATGGAGAATCATGCATGGCCACGACATGGGGAGCATGATGGATGAAGATCGGAAGCTTCGACGTCGGATATTTGGATAGTTCCTTGCTGACCTGGTCCTCATCACCTACCAGGAGGACCTTGATTCCGTATTCCTTCGCAGCCAGAACGGCTCCTTCGACAATGGACTGGGGAGCAAAATCTCCACCCATGGCATCGACGGCAATCTTCATGAACTATCCTTTCCCATCCTCCACAGGATCATTCTTCCTCTTCCACTTTGATGACCTCCCTCCCTTTGTACGCCCCGCAATGGGGACAGACGTGATGAGGGAGAACGGGTTCGTGACACTGGGGACATAAGGAGGTGCGCACGGAATCCAATCGATCATGCGCCCGACGCTTATTCCTTCTCGATGGCGATTGTCTGCGTTTTGGAACACCCATATGAAATGATCCTTTCTCTCACCCCTACCCCTGCCTACCGGCAGGCAGGTACCCCTCCCCCCTGAGGGGGGTGGGGGGGTTAATGAAGCTTCAATTTTTGAAGGGCAGAAAACCCGGAACCAAATTCCTCCTTGACGCACTCGCAGGAGCCAAGATTAAGATCTTTACCGCATGTTGGACAAAGCCCTTTACAATCCTCCTGACAGAGAGGTTTGAAAGGGATCTCTAAAAAAATCTGTTCACAAGCGATCTCTGAGAGGTGAATTTCCCCTCCCTGGTAGAAGTTCGATTCCATATCCTCCTTACCCAATTCGGTCTCCTCGGTAGAGGAGGTTTCTTTCAAAGGGAGAAGCGTAAGTTCGAAGGTGGATGAAATGAGGTAAGAAAATTCTTTCAGACACCTTACGCACTGCAATTGAAGCGTGGTCTGGACCCCTCCGTTGATGAGCACCGATTGGCCAGCTTTCCATACCCTCGCCTCTGATTGGAGGGGTCCTTCGAAGCCGAAGTCGATCTGGGGGAAATTTTCGAGATAGGTTGATAGGGAAGACCTCTCTTCCGTCCAGTTGAGATTCAAACCTTCTGCCGGAATGTCATCTAATTTTAGCGTAAACATTCAAGTCTTACTTTTCCTGCTAAGGAATGTGACCCCTCTTCGTTTATTGAGAAACAAAGGAGAAAGCATGCTAAAAGTCGTCACATTCGCTAAATTAAAGAGATAAATATATAAAAAAGAATTTTTTTGTCAAGTGGATTGATATGAATCTGCTTGTGAATAAATGCGTTTGGAAAAAATTCGTTAGTATGTTAACAGATTTATCTATTCTATCGCAAGTCATATTGAAAAGATTTTAATGATTGGCAAGAAAAGAAGGTGAGCAAAGAGGCTGTGAAGTAACAGGATAAGACCATGCCCAAAGGCAGGGCCATAGCCCAGAAAAGACCTCCCTGAACTATATGAATCCACCATTTAAAGGGAGGGGAAAGAGGATTTTTGGGACTCAAATTATTGTTGTTTTGGAAACATCTTTAGAAAAATATCGAGAGGTTCGTCCGACTTTCTACATCTGAGCACGGCCTCAATCTCAAGGAGATCGAATCCAGAATATTTCTTAGGATCGAGTTCGACACCAAATTTCTGTTTGATTCGTTTTACCATGTAATCGCGCAAGGCCTGATCATAGGAGACGTATTCCGGGTCTTGGACGCCACCATAGGTCTTTCCAACGTAATTTAAGACCTGGGATTGCAAAGGTTCCTTGTCGGCATAGGCCCCGGGAACGTTCAAGCAAAAGACCAGAAAAGCAGACGATAATAATAAAACCCATCTCCCTTTCATGATTTAAACTTACCTCCAACCCTTACAAAAGTCAAGACAAAATTTAATATTTTCGCTTTGGAATCAATCACTTTCCGAAAAAATGGTTGACTCCCTCCCTCGTCTCGTCTATAAAAAGGACGATGTCAAAGATACTTTCTCACTTGCTCATGAGTCTATTTGTCGTTGGAGTAGGATGTTCCACTTCCCCGTCCGCATCAAATCTTCCAAAACGTTCCTGGTCCATCGACATGGAAAAATTTCTTTCCTCCTCCCATCGCCGTCTCACCTGCTCGGAGTGCCATTCGGATATAGAAGAAAAAGGTGTCAAGCACCCTGACCCAAAGCTCCTTGGCAGGGCATCCACGCTCCTCTATGATTATAAGAGATGTGAAAGATGTCATCCTCAGGAATACCAGCGTTATCTGAAAGGGGCGCACGCCAAAGCACTGGTGGAGAGGAAAAAAGACGCCCCACCCTGCGGAGGCTGCCATGTCACCCATTACGTGAACTCCGCCCAGTCCCGCCTCGAACTTGGAAAATGGATGACAGAGATGTGCGGTGTCTGCCACCCCGTCCAGAAACGATCCTATCTCGAGAACTACCATGGGAAGACAGCCGTTCATTTGAAATACGAGGCTTCGGCCTACTGCACCGACTGTCATGGAGCCCATGCCTGTCTGTCTCTCAAGAAGAGAGAAGAAGCTCTCGAAGCCTGCAAGAAGTGTCATCCGAATGCCCAGATTCAATTTACAGACTTTCTGATCCACGTCTCTGAGGAAGGGGTGAAGAAGGAAGATGTGGGAAAATTGAAAAAATTGAAGGTCATCAAGTGGGTTGAGATCGGCTTCGGGATCCTCGTCTTTGCCGTCCTGGCCTTCTTCTATTCCCATACATTGGTCTGGACGCTCAGGAAGGTTCATGAATGGCTAAAAAAGGATTGAGCCAATGGCAGTAAAGGAAACTGAAGTCTTTTGGAGATTTAATGTCTTTCACCGTTTCATCCACCTGGTGATGATGGTCACCTTCATCGGCCTTGCTCTGACCGGACTTCCCCTCAAATATTCTGATACCTTCTGGGCACAAGGTTTGATCGTCCTTTGGGGGGGAGTGAAGGGGGCTGGAATTTTTCACCGGTGGTTTGCTGGGATCACCTTTGGCTATTTTTCCCTCCATCTGCTCTGGGTTTTCTACTACGTTCTTGTCTTGAAGGGGAATCTTTTCGGCCCGGATTCCATGCTTCCTTCAAAGAAGGATTTCAAAGATCTCTTCCAGCACATCGCCTATTTCCTAGGGAAAGGGGAGCCTCCCCAATTTGGTCGATTTACTTATTGGGAAAAATTTGACTACTGGGCAGTCTTCTGGGGAATTGCCTTCATTGGGGGCTCGGGTCTCGTGCTCTGGTTTCCGGAATTTTTCTCCCGTTTCTTGCCGGGCATTTTTTTCAACATTGCTTACACGATCCACAGCGACGAGGCCTTGCTGGCTGCAGGGTTCGTTTTCATTGTTCACCTCTATAATGCTCATCTCCGCGCCGATGTCTTCCCGATCGACAAATCCATCTTCACGGGAAAGATCGAAGCCACAGAGATCATGGAACGCCATCCTCTGGAATGGGAATATTTAAATCAATACCCTGATAAGAGAAAGAAACGAACGGTGAGAAAAGACCTTCTCCTTCTCTTTCTCACCGTTTCCCTGCTTGGCATGATCCCCGTTTTGTCCTCTGCCCGGGGATTGACTGATGAAGAACTCATGGAGGCAGAAAAGAAATTATGCTGGCGTTGCCATCGTCAGCCTAATCTGAACAGTAACGAGGGGATTACAGCTTCCATCCTCCTCTGCATGGATTGTCATGGGAGAAAGGACGTCGAAAAGAAGGTCGATGGGAGACCCGTCTCTCTTTATCTTGAGGAGAAAGAATATGGAAAGACGGTTCATCGAAGGATCGCCTGCGTCGAATGTCATGACGGAATCGCCACCTCTCCCCATCGGACTTCAGTGATCGAGTGCGCCTCCTGTCATGGATATCATGGCGAGGGAAAAGCCCATGACCCTCACCGAAGTGTCAACTGTGAGGCCT
Organism: uncultured Syntrophaceae bacterium; assembly: GCA_964390545.1. Classification (GTDB taxonomy): domain Bacteria; phylum Desulfobacterota; class BSN033; order BSN033; family UBA1163; genus CAYMJV01. The sequence continues at coordinate 8,760 of CAYMJV010000012.1, read as the reverse complement.
GTCATCATGAATCCAAGGAGGTGATAAAGGACCCTAAAACAGGGAGAGTCGTTTTAATGACGGTAAAGGAAGGCGCCCCTCTTAAGTTGACTTCCCATCGCCTCGCCGATTTTAAAAAGAATAAGGCCTGCGAAAAATGTCATTTCACCGGGAATAAATTGGGAGCCCCTATTCGTGTTCTCCCGGCTAAGAGTCTGATCTGTATTGAATGCCATAGTGCCTCGATCAGTCTCAACGATCCGGTTTCGATCATCGCTTTTATCCTCTTTCTGGGAGGGGTTGCGATCACCCTTTCCCTCTGGTCTAAAGGAACTCTCGGAGCCCCCACCTACTCCACCCAGGAAAAGATTTCTTACCTCGCAGAAAAGATTTGGCAGGTGGTCTTCTCCAGAAAAATCCTAACCCTCTTGAAAGTATTCGTCGTGGATGTTCTCTTGTTGAGAGGTATTCTCAAAGAGAGTTTGAGCCGATGGACGATCCATAGCTTCATCTACCTTCCTTTCTTTCTCCGTTTCTTTATCGGATTGATTCTCCTTATCATTTCAAAGTGCTTTCCGATGAGCCCCTCCGTCGCCATGCTACTTGACAAAAATTATCCCCCCATTGCCTTCACTTATGATCTCCTAGGTCTGTGTGTTATAATTGGTATAGCGGGTGCGACGATGAGACGCTTTCAAAAAACATTCCAGAACCGTCCCTCTGGAGGTCAAGACATAATTGTTTTGGCCTTGCTTGGAGCGATCTTGGTCACAGGCCTTCTTGTGGAAGGGCTGAGAATTCTTCTGACGGCTATTCCGCCTTCCGTTGCCCTTCCCTCTTTCATTGGATATCCTCTTTCCTTCCTTTTGGGGCTTTTTCCTTTTCGATGGGAATGGGTTTATCCCTACGGTTGGTACGTCCATGCGATCCTGACTGGACTGTTTATCATCTACCTTCCTTTCAGTAAGATGTTTCACATCTTCGTGAGCCCAATGGTCCTGTTCATTAATTCGGTGACAAAGGAACAATGAAAGATTTACAACTCTCCTTCAAACAGATGATCGAGATTGATGGCTGCACTCGTTGCGGCGAATGCATCCAGCAGTGCCCGGTCTTCACAGTGACCAATGATCAACGGGTTACCACGTTTAATACGCTTCAGACTACGAAAGACTGGTCACTTTGCAAGTCTTGGTTCAGGAAATTTTTCCTTACGCGGAATCAGATGAACCCCGAGCGGCTGAAGGATTTTTCTAAAGAAGTCTATCAATGCACGCTCTGCGGCCATTGTGAAGTGGTCTGCCCAGTCAATATCGGTTCCAAGGAAATCAGAATCTCGCTACGGGAAAATATGGTGAAGGCCGGTCTGGAGCTTCCCCTCCCCGGTCCCATTCTCGAAAATCTGCAAAATGGGAAAAACGTGGTCTACCCGACCAATCATGATCGATTGCTCTGTTTGCAGAACATCCCCGGAATCTCTCCAGAAAAATATCTGAAGAAAAAGGCAGAGGTGGCCTGTTTCGTAGGATGTGTCGCCTCCTACTATCCGGTTACTTACACCATTCCTCAGGCTGTCCTCTTTCTCTTGGAGAAAGCGGAGGTAGATTTCGCCTTCCTGGGACAAGAAGAATGGTGCTGCGGCTGGCCTCTCATTGGAATGGGAAGAGAGGAAATGGTGTATGAATTTGCGACCCACAACATCGAAACAGTGAAAGCCATGGGAGTAAAAACCTTGGTCTGTGGGTGTCCTTCTTGTTATCATGTGTGGGAGAATTTATACCCCCGGTTTTCATCGGAGAAAGAACTTCCATTTGAGGTGATTCATAGTACGGACTATTTCTTGAGGTTATTGAAGGAAGGTAGGATTCCCTTGCACTCCTTGGAGGCCATTGCCACTTATCATGATCCCTGCGACCTGGGAAGGGCATCGGGTATTTACGAACCCCCCCGGGAAATCATTAGGATGGTCTCCGGAATGAGTTTCGTCGAGATGCGGAAACACGGTCGTCATGCAACTTGCTGTGGAGGGGGAGGCGATCTGGAGATGTTTTTCCCAAAAATTTCAAAGGATATCGGTGACATGAAGATTAAAGAAATTGAAGAAACGGGTGCAGAGGTGGTCCTTTCAGCCTGCCAACAATGCAAACGTACGATCTCCCTCAATGCTAAGAAAATGAAAAAGAAATTTAGAGTATTAGACCTTCTAGAACTCATTTTAATTCTCTCCGATCCGACGAGGGCTTTGGCATTCGAAAACCTTCTCCAAAAATCCTCTTCAGCGGAACGAAGCTAACGGGATCCCAGCCTTTTCTGCCATCAGACACTTTAATCCCTCTTGTCGGATTTTTGGTTCCGTGTTATTTTTAGACCATATGGACTCTCCGGTTCTCAAAGCCATTTTTGATTCCATGGAACAAGGAGTTCTCTTCCTTGATGATCAGAACCTGATCGTTTACTGCAATCCTGCCGCTGAAAGGATCAGGAATGTGAGCCTGGACAAAATCTTTGGCCGATCGATCTTGGAATGCCATCCCTCAAAGTCCCGTCCCAAAGTGCTAAAGATCATCAATGACCTGAGATCGGAGAAGGTGAGGGGCCATCACCGCATGAATTTCCAGACCGTGGAAGGAAGATTTTACGATAACACCTACTCTGCCGTCTGGGGACCGGAGAACGAATATTTGGGGGTGATCGTCGTCAGCCAGGAGGTGACCGAAAGGAAGCGAGCCGAGGATGAACTTAAAGAGGCCATGAAGAAACTTGAGTTGGCCAATGAGGAATTGAAGCGTCTGGACAAGCTGAAAGACGATTTTTTTTCAAATGTGAGCCATGAATTGAAGACCCCAATGATCTCAGTGATGGGATATCTTGGGATGATACTCAAGGAGAAGGTGGGATCTTTAACAGAACAGCAGAAGAAGTTTCTCGAAATGTCTTACAAGAATCTTTTGAAACTTGAGAAACGGATCGATGACCTGCTGGACTTAGCCGAATTGGGGATCCAGAAAAATGATTGGACGTTCGAACCCATCAATCTATCGAAGGTCGTTGAGTTCTCATGTTCCACGGTTGAACCTTTGGCCCAGGAACATCAGATTCAGCTTGAGGTTCGGCTTCCCCGGGATCCGATCCTCGTCTCGGGCGTGGAGGATAAGCTGAATCAACTCTTCGACAACCTTTTAACCAATGCCATTAAATACAATCGCCGGGGAGGAAAGATCGGAGTCACCCTCTCCCAGGATGCTCAATTTGCTTTCACCCGAATTGAGGATACAGGGATCGGCATCTCCCATCAGTCTTTAGAAGAGGTCTTCACCCGCCATTTCCAGGAGAAGAAAAAACCATTGGGGGACGTGAAAGGGTTGGGGATTGGCCTCTCGCTCGTCCAGGAAATCGTGAAACTTCATGAAGGAGAGGTTCATCTCAAGAGCGAGGTAGGAAAAGGGAGCATTTTTATTGTCAAGCTGCCGCGAAATTCCAAAAAAAGTTCGGAGTAATGAGTTCGGAGTTCGGAGTGTTTCAACCTGAGACTCCCAGAACGTAATTCGGAACTCGCAACTCGTAACCCGAAACTCTTATTTCTTCTCCTGCATTTTTCCCAGATCAATAAAAGGAACAGCCCCGCCTGAAACCTGAGGTAGAATTCCATTCCAGCGTTCGATGCCCTTGTACTGGACTAGGATGGGGCTGATGGAACGAGAAAGCGCGTCGTTGGCTTTCGCTTGTCCCTGAGCGACCACCAGGATGGATTCGGCCTCCCCTTTGGCCGTCGCTACTTTCTGCTGAGCCTCAATCTCCCTCTGAGCCAAAACCTGTCTCTGGGTCTCTACCTGTTGCTGGGCAACCTGTTTGGCTTCAACCGCCTTCTCGTATTCAGGAGAGAAACGGATATTGGCAAAGTAGATATCATCAACGATGATGTGATACCTGGCTAGATTATCTCCCAGTTTCATCATGGCCCTCTTGCGGATGTCCTCTCTTTTGGGAAGAATCTCAGTGATGAGATAGATCGGGACTACCTCCTTGACGAAGTCATTGAAGGCCGGATCGATCACTTTGTCGGCAAAGTCGAGCCCCACTTTCTGATAGAGGTCGTTCACAAAGGATGGATCGATATGGAAGTTCATCATCCCCGTCAGTTTCACCATCTGATATTCCTTCGAAGCGGCATCGATCTCCTTGAATGGATGGGGTTGAACTCTCACATCTACCTTGATCACCGTTTCAGCAACGGGTACTTTAAAATTGAGACCTTCACCCATGATCCTCTTTTCAACGCTTCCCCACCAGAGGACAACTCCTCGGTGGCCGGCTGGCACGATAACAAAGGTCCCCCATAAAATGATAAAGACGATGAAGAGAAGGATGCCGACCCCAATGGTTCTTGGTCTTGGTCCCCTAAATTCAAAAGCGTCCACCGTTCTCTCTGGCATAATTACCTCCCAAAAGAATGTAGTCATGTGCTGCAGTTATGCGGTGCTGCCGTTCTGCGGCTCGAACAGCAACACTGCAATACGGCAGCGTTTTTACCAAACGATTCTTAAATCAATGTCTTTTCAACCAAAAAGCTCATCGAGGCCTGGCAGGAAGTCGTGGCGGATGAAATGGCTTCGGAAAAGGATCGCAGGGCATCCTGATGTTGGGACATTTGCACTCTGCCAATTACCTCCATGACCTTTCTCTCCAGGTCTCCGTAATGGCCTTTCCCGAGGACATTCTCAGCAATTCGAATCTCTCGAAGCAATCCATCAAGATACCAGATCAGAACCTTTTTCCCACCGGCGAGTTCCTCTCCTTTTAGAGAGATCAGTTGATCCAGAAGGCCGGATCCGATGATCAATCCCGATTTCATCTTCTCCGCATACTGTAGGTCTAATATCGCCTCTCTTGTGTTCATGATTCCCTTTCTCATTCCCAGTCATTCTCGTGCAAACGGGAATCCAGGCGCCGTTCCTGCAGCGGCAGCAAACGAAACAACAAAACTGGATTCCTGCTGGAGTTTACCCCGTACTTGATACGGGGCAGGAATGACAACATGGAAATAGGTTTCAAATTTTAATGCCCCACAGTTTTGCTGCGGGGCAGTTTACTAAACAGGAGGATTATCAGAAAAGAGAGTAAAAATCAACCCTTCGACTCCTTTTCTGAAGGCTTGGACTTAAGGCTCAGGGCTTATGAAGCTCCCCGCCCTTATAATCGCGGGGCTTCCCGGCAAGGTAATTTCATTTTATATTGTGCCCCTTCCTGCCTGCCGGTAGGCAGGGACCCCGCCTATCCCGCTTTTGGCGGGACGGGGCACGTTCCGGTCAACGATACGGTTTGAGGCGCTCTAGAAATCTAGAATCCACCTGTTTACCGAGTTTAGTCGCCTGATCCGCATGCTGGATGGCTAACCCATACTCCTTCTTTTCGTAATAGATGGCCGCCAAGTTGGTGTGCGCTTCTGCATGATTGGGCTGAATCTTTAATACCTCAAGGAACGAGGCGACGGCCTCTTCCAATTTTCCTTGCCGGTGATAGATGTAACCGAGATTGAAATGGCCCTTAAAGTAGTCGGGCCTCATCTCGAGGGTCTTCTTATACTGGGCCAGGGCTTCTTCTAGCTTTCCCCTTCTAAGGTAGAGGACTCCCAGGTTGTTTAGGGCTTCCAGATGGTTGGGATTGGTTTGCAGCGCCTTCTCATAATAATGGATCGCCTCGTCTGATTTCCCTTGCTCACCATAGGCCACGCCCAGATTGAAATAGGCTTCTGTCAAATTGGGGTTGATGTCAATCGTCTTTTTATATTCAGAGATTTCCTTCTTCCATTTTCCCTGCCGGCCATAGATAACACCGAGATTGAGATGAGCGCTGGCATACTTGGAGTCCATTTTCAATACCTTCTTGTATTCTGAAATGGCCTCTTCTAAGTTTCCTCTCTCGGCGGCTTCAAAGGCCAACTGAAAATGATCTTCAAGGGTCAGCGGTTTTGTTTTCTGCTCTTCTTTAGACCCGGCGCAGGAGACTATCAGGAGCATCACCAAAATTGCAGCGAACCATTTAGTAGAAATCGTCATGACCCAACCCCTTCTTCAAATTCTCTGCTTCCTTAACAGAAATTGAGAAGTAAATCAAGGGATTTTGTCTCTTGACCAACCTGGTTATAAACGGTTAGATAGATTTATCCATGAAACAGACAACACGTCTTGAGGGGACGAGATTCTATTACGGATGGGTGATCGTTGGCCTAGCCGTGCTTTCTTTGGCTTTTTGGTTTGGTCTTCGAACTACTTTCTCGGTCTTCTTCGTGGCCCTCATTGACCAATTCCACTGGGGGCGGGCTGAAGCGGCGGCGGCCCTATCCATTGCTATGGTTGCCTATATGGTCATGGCTCCTATTGTGGGAATTCTGGTTGATCGCATCGGTCCTCGAAGGGTGATGCTTCCCGGGATTGTCCTGACAGGGTTAGGACTCCTTCTCTGCACACAGATTAAGACGCTCACTCAATTCTATCTCTTCTACGGTGTGGTGGCTGGAATCGGGATCCCCTGTCTCAGTATCGCTCCTTTTACAATCATCCTCGCCCACTGGTTTGAAAGAAAAAGAGGGACTGCCAATGGGCTTGCAAGTGTCGGCATGGGAATCAGCCCACTCCTCTTCGTTCCTCTTTTCCAATATCTCATCTCTCTCTGGGGATGGCAATCTGCCTTTTTCATCTTCTCGCTCCTCGTTTTCGCCATTCCCCTCCCCCTGAACGCCATCTTCCTGAAACATCGACCTGAAGAGATGGGTCTCCTACCGGATGGGGATTCTGTGGACAATATGCCGAAGGAGGCCCCTTTTCATCCAACCGCATCATCCCTCAAGGAACAGGGGCTCAAGGATTTAATGAAGACAGGACGCTTCTGGTCTGTCATCCTCTTTCCCTCCCTTATCGTATTCGGTATCTATATTGTGATTGTCCATCACGTGAGATATCTGGTGGACCTTGGAGTGGGTAAGATGTGGGCTGCCTCTCTTTTTGCGGGGATGGGCGCTGTCTCCGGAGGGTTTCGATTCTTCTGGGGATGGCTCTCTGACCGGATCGGCAGAGAAATTACCTATACTCTGGGGGGTATCTGCTTCTCCCTCGGAATCCTGGCTCTCCTCCTCTTCCAATACATCCCCTCCCCTTTTCTTCTCTATCTTTTTGCGTTCTTCTTCGGCGCAGGATGGGGGTCGACTGCTCCCATGTTCATGTCTATTTCGGGAGATCTCTATAAGGGAAAACATTTTGGTATCATCTATGGCATGGTGGAGGGGAATATTGGGGTAGGTGCTGCGGTCGGGACGTGGGTGGGGGGATACATCTATGACCAAACCCAAAATTACCTGTGGGCTTTTATTCTTGCCATCCTCATCAGCTTCATCTCCATTCTCTTGGTCTGGTATATCGCACCCCGAAAATTTCGACCGATGAAGACCAGCGGTCAGTAGATCCAGTCTTTGCCAAGTAAGCCAGCCCTGTGGTAAAATTCATTCAGTCGGCTGCTGAAAAACCGCTCATATACATAGAAAAGATCGCTTCTTTTTCGTCTTGCATAGCCGAGCCGTAAATGTAATCCATGTTTACTTTGGATTGGGAAATCCTCTTGATTCGGACATCATAATCTGATAATTTCGGACAAAAAGGCCCGGATCACCAAGCTCCAAGAACCTATCCTGATGATAACCCCAAGTCTTGTTGTCAAGATCGAAACGAAGCGGCTTAATTTCTATTATGGTCCCACCCACGCCCTTAAGAATATCAACATCCATATTCAACAGCGTCAGATCACGGCCTTGATCGGACCCTCTGGATGTGGCAAATCGACTTTCCTCCGTGCCCTTGACCGTTTGAACGAACTCATTCCACACACCCGAACGTCAGGAGAGGTTTTACTGGATGGGCAGGATATCTACCAGCCCGGAACCGATGTGGTCTCGCTGCGCCAGAAGGTGGGGATGGTCTTTCAACGGCCTAACCCTTTTCCAAAAAGTATCTTTGAAAATGTCGCCTTTGGTCCGAGAGTACTCGGGATCCTTTCTCGAGGAGAGATTGCAGGGAGAGTGGAACACAGCCTCAAGTCAGCCGCGCTCTGGCCGGAGGTGTCAGACCGGCTCCACACTGATGCCCTGAATCTAAACCTAGGACAGCAGCAACGTCTCTGTATCGCCCGTGTCTTAGCCGTTCAACCGGAAGTGATCTTGATGGATGAGCCCTGCTCTGCCCTTGACCCGATTGCCACCTTAAAGATCGAGGAGTTGATGCAGGAGTTGAAGAAAAACTACACCATCGTCATCGTCACCCACAACATGCAGCAGGCGGCCCGGACTTCTGATAGGACCGGGTTCTTTTTGTTGGGCGAATTGCTGGAATACGGCCCTACAGGTGATATCTTCACACGACCCAAAGACCAACGAACTGAAAATTATGTGACGGGAAGATATGGATGACCCTGCCTGAAGGCAGGAATTTCAAATTTCAAATTGAAAAACCTAGGCAATATGATAAACGCTAAATCCCAAGCACCAAATAACAAACAAATCATAATCCCCCCTGACCCCCCTTTAGCAAAGGGGGGATGGGGGGATTTGAAACTGGGGTTTCTTCTGATGGGACTGCTAACCCTCCTCGTGCTCTTTTCGAGCGGAGTGAGTTGCCAGAGGCAGCAGGCAGGGGTGACCGTGGCGGGCTCGACGTCCGTTGAACCCTTTGCCGAATTGTTGGCAGAGGAATATATGCTTCACCATCCTAAATCCCATATCTATGTTCAAGGAGG
>CAYMJV010000011.1:44742-48918 GCA_964390545.1 uncultured Syntrophaceae bacterium | reverse complement strand
AGCAGCCTGAGCCTCACCTTCCGCGTGGATTATCTTGGCCCTTCTTTCCCTCTCGGCCTCAGCCTGACGGGCGATCGCCCTTCGCATCTCTTCAGGCAGATCGACCTGTTTCGTCTCGACCAGGGAGACCTTGATTCCCCATGGCTCTGTATGTTTATCCAAGATATCCTGTAGCGTTATGTTAATCTTTTCTCTCTGGGAGAGCAACTCATCCAGTTCCGCCTGCCCCACGACGCTTCGAAGGGTCGTCTGAGCCAATTGAGAGGTGGCGTAGAGGTAGTTCTCCACCTCAACAACGGCTTTGTTCGGATCCATGACCCGAAAGTAGACAACGGCATTCACTTTAATGGAGACGTTGTCACGGGTAATCACATCCTGGGGAGGAACGTCCATGGTCACTGTTCTCAGGCTGATCCTCAGCATCTTATCAATTCCAGGGATGATGAAGAAGAGCCCTGGCCCCTTTGCCCCGATCAGCCTTCCCAGCCGGAAAATAACCCCCCGTTCATATTCCCTTAGAACCTTAACGGCTGAAGCTGCCAAAATGAGAAGAAAAATAATTAGAAAGACAAATGGCGATGCACCGAACATATTTCAGTCCCTCCTTATTCTAGTTTTTTCACTTTCATTTTTAGGTTCACCACTCCAATGACCTGCACCTTCTCCCCTGCCTCTATCGGTTGATCGCTCATCGCATTCCAGAACTCCCCGTGGATGGAGACTTTTCCGTCTGGAGCAATGGGCGTGGACGCCGTCCCGATTTCTCCCACCAGCCCTTCTGTTCCCGTTGTTGGTTTCGACAGGCGTGCTTTGACCGCCTTGGTCACAGCAAACGTGAAAAAGGCGACACTGACCAGGACCGCGGGGATGATCACGCTTAGGGAAATTCTCATATATTCTGTTGGACTCTCGATCAACATCAAGGAACCGAGGAGGAGCGAGATAGCGCCTCCTACGGCGAGGAGGCCATGGCTCACCACCTTGATCTCGGCAATGAAAAGGATGATGGCAAAGAGGATGAGAGCCAACCCTGCAAAGTTGATGGGAAGCATCTGCAGGGCATAAAAGGCCAGGATGAGAAAGATCCCGCCCACCACTCCAGGCAGAATAGCTCCGGGATTCGAGAGTTCGAAGAAGACCCCGTAGATTCCTAACATGAGAAGAATGTAGGCAATCGTCGGGTTGGAGATGACATCAAGAAGACGGTAGCGCCAACTCATCTTAATGGAACGAGGTTGGACTCCCTTTGTCGAAAGGGTTCGGGTGACCCCATCGAACTTCACCACTCTTCCGTCGATCTTGGCAAGCAAGTCTTGGAGGTCCGGACTGATCAGATCGATGACATTCAACTTCAGGGCTTCGTCTTCCGTGATGGAAACGCTCTTCCTCACCGCGTTCTCTGCCCACTCCACATTCCTCCTCCTCGTCTTCGCGATTGTCTTGATATAGGAGACCGTATCATTAACGATCTTTTCGGACATGGTTTTGCTCTCTTTACCTTCCCCCAAAGAGACAGGGTGAGCTGCACCAATGTGCGTACTGGGGGCCATCGCAGCGATATTAGCGGACATGGTGATGAAGACACCCGCAGAGGCCGCCCTCGCTCCACTTGGCCCTACGTAGACAATGATGGGGATGGGAGAAGTGAGGATTTTCTTCACGATATTTCTCATCGAATCCATTAACCCTCCAGGGGTATCCAGCTCGATGATGAGACATTGCCCCCCCTCTTTAACGGCTTGGTCGATGGACTCGATAATGAATTTGGCAGTTGCCGGGTTGATAATCCCTTCTACCTCTGCAACAAAAACAGGAGCCTTCTCTTCCGAGTGCCCCGGAATTCCAATGGCGAGGAAGGAGAGAGAAAGGATCAAAACAAAAGCATATTTTTTCAAAATCTTATCCTCCTGACATTTAAACTATCTTAAAAAGGGGCGGATGTCAATCGATTCCCGGAACTCTTTCCCGTCTAAATTCTCACTCTCATCAGATCCTCTCCCAGGATGATCTCGCCCGAATAGACGGCCCTGCATTCTTTGAGGATATCCGTTTGGTCGCATGCAGGATAGAAATGAACGAGCAGAAGCTTCTTGCAGCGGGATTCCAATGCGATTCTTCCTGCCAAAGAGGGGGTGAGGTGTCCTTCCACTTTTTTATCGTTGGGGAAGGAACACTCCAAGACGAGGAGGTCGACTTCTGAAGCAAGTTCGACAAGATTTCTGCAATAATCCGTATCTCCTGAAATGGCCAGTGTTCTCCCGTCTTTGAATTCGATGCGATATCCAACACTTTCAGGGAGGTGAGCCATAGGTTTGACAGAGATCATCAGGTCCTGAAAGATAAGGGGTCTCCTGGAAAGTTCCTTAATCGTAAATTGGTAACATTCTGAATCAATCCAGGATCCGTAAACTTTCTTGATTTTGTTAAAATAACGTCTAAATCCCGGCCCACCTACGCATAACAAATCCCGTTTTCTCGGGAGATCGGAATATTTACTGGCAAAGAGGAAGGGGACAAGGTCTGAGACATGGTCGGGGTGGATATGAGTGTAGAGAAGAAGATCCATATCGTGATAGGTAAGTCCAACCTCCAACATCCTCCTCAATGTCGCAGGGCCGCTATCAATCAATATTCGAGAACCCTCCGTTACGACCACCAGACCTGGAGATCCCCTTTTTAAAGAGGGAACGCCCGTGCCCGAACCTAAAAGGATCAGTTCTGCCATCTTGAAACTCCCCTGAGAAGGATGAAAGAAGACTAACATGAATCAGTGAAAAGTCAATTCCTTCCTTTCCTCCTCCATCGATCTACAGATGATTGACACGGTTTCCTCATTTGATTAGGATTCTTAAATGTTTAACTCTGAGAATTTTCTTCTAACATTTTAGATAGCCCCTAAACATCCCCTCCCCTCCGTGGGAGGGGAGGGAGGGAAGGGGGGACCAAAAGCTCTTTATCTTGTCCACCCCCACCCTTACCCTCCCCCATCGGGAGACTGTGTCGTAATGTCATTCTGAGGCATCAGCCGAAGAATCTCTGTTTTCCAACCCATTGATTCTACGAGATTCTTCACTTCGTTCAGAATGACAGACATAGCGTTTCCTCCTATTACGACACAGTCTCCGGAAGGGGGAGGGGAACACGGGGGAAATTTCAAATATATTTGGTTAGTCTTTAGCAAATGGGTAGCGATGTGAGTGGTACGATAGAAATTGACGGTTCTTTCGGGGAAGGGGGAGGCCAGATTTTGAGAACCGCCTTGGCCCTTTCTGTGATCTTTAAGCGGCCTCTGACCCTTCATCATATCCGAGCAAAGAGAAAGAATCCTGGCCTCGGACATCAGCATCTCATGGCGGTCAATGCGTTAGCCCAGATTTCTGGGGCCAAAGTAGAAGGAAATGTCATCGGTTCACAGAAGCTCACTTTCATCCCGGGAGAGGTCTGCCCCGGAGATTATCGTTTCCCCATAGGGACGGCTGGTTCAGTCACCCTTCTCCTTCAAGCCCTTCTTCTGCCCCTCTGTTTATCGCAGAAAGGGTTCCAATTAGTTCTGGAAGGGGGAACTCATGTACCATGGAGTCCCCCCTATCACTATCTTTCCGAAATTCTGTTGCCGATCCTGCACTTCATGGGAGTCTCGGTGGGAGGAAGAATCGATCAATGGGGTTGGTATCCCAAAGGAGGTGGAATCATTCAAGTGGAGGTTCAACCCAGTCCATCTCTGCGACCGATCTCATTGCTTGAACGGGGTTCCCTCAGAAAGATTCGCGGGTTTTCTGCCGCATCCCTGCTTCCAAAACATGTGGCAGAGAGACAGAGAGAAGAAGCTCTCCGGAGGATTGAGAAGGAGATGAAGATGGGAGCAGAGATAACGATTCTTCCGGACCCTCCTTCAAAGGGGCCTGGGTCCTTCCTCTTTCTCGTGGCGGAATCGGAGGGCGCTCTCGCTGGGTTTTCGTCACTGGGCCGGAGGGGGAAAAGGGCTGAAGAGGTGGCTGGAGAGGCTGTGAATTCTCTCAAAGGTTATTTGGAGGCAAAGGGCTGCATTGATCCCCACCTGGCTGATCAACTGATACCGTTTATGGCCGTGGCGAAGGGGAATTCCTCCTTCACCACAACCCGGGTCACGGAACATTTATTAACCAACCTTTGGGTCATTCAGCATTTCAAGAATGT
>CAYMJV010000011.1:0-44642 GCA_964390545.1 uncultured Syntrophaceae bacterium | reverse complement strand
GGGTCACGGAACATTTATTAACCAACCTTTGGGTCATTCAGCATTTCAAGAATGTAAAAATCTCCATGACAGGAGAAAAGGGGAGAGAGGGGAAGGTTGAATTGTTCAATGAATAGGGGAGCCCTGAGAAATACTTCATGCTTTTCCGGAGATTTGTTGACTGTTTCGGAAATTGTGAAGCTCCCCGCCCACCCCGTTAGGACGGGGCAGGCACGGCGGCGCTTCCCGGCAAGGTAATCTCGTTTTATATTGTGCCCCTTGACCCCGCCCACCTGCCTACCGGCAGGCAGGCAAGGCGGGGCTTGCGGGGCACGTTCCGGTCAATAGAAAACCTTGACTTACTATCAAGAGCATATTAGAATTTTTGGAAAAAGGGGGAGTAGATTAATAGAGTATACGGCAACCTCATCGGCCTAAAACCCAGCCAAATACGGAACATCGAACGTATCTACCGAAGGAAAATCCCTCCTCAAAAGGCGATTTCCGCTGAAGTTGCAGGCCTTCTTACCCAGTTATCCGATGAAACACGACGTCAGATAGGCATTCTCGTTGGTCGAAGAGGGTCTATTGAAACCGTCATCGTTGGAGACCAGAAGGGACTCACCATCCCCGATCTCTCCCGTTCTCGAACGGGCATCCTTCGCTTAAGAGGTCTCCGCCTCGTTCACACCCATCTTCGGGGGGAGCCTTTGACAGAGGACGACTTGACCGACCTCGCCCTTCTAAGATTGGACATGATGGTTGCCCTCACGGTCAATCGGGACGGTCATCCCGGCCTGATCTACTCCGCTCACCTGCTTCCCGATAATCGAGACAAGAAGGCATGGGAAGTGGACCCTCCGGTCCCCCTGGGACAATGGGACATCGATTTCCTACGATGGATTCAGTCCCTTGAGGATGAATTTCAGAGGGGTCAACGTTCGATTGCCCTGAAAGCCTCTCAAGAAAAGGCAATTCTTCTCAGTGTGGGAAGGGAGAACCGAGAGGCCCTGGAAAATTCGATGGAGGAATTGAAAGATCTGGCAGAATCGAGTGGCGTCTTCGTCGTGGACGCCGTTATCCAAAGACCGATGCAGCTCTCTCCCACCACGCTGATGGGAAAGGGGAAATTGAAAGAATTGTTGGTCAAATGCATGCAACAGGGAGTTGACCTCATCATCTTCGATCAGAATCTTACACCGGGTCAGATGGGTACCATATCGGATTTGACAGAACTGAGAGTGATCGACCGCACCCAGCTCATCTTAGATATCTTTGCTCAGCGCGCCCATACTCAGGAAGGGAAAGTCCAGGTCGAATTGGCCCAGCTCAAATATCTTCTTCCCCGATTGGCCAAGAAGACCCTTGCCCTTTCACGATTAACGGGAGGCATTGGAGGAAGAGGGCCTGGTGAGACGAAACTAGAGATTGACCGAAGGAGGGTCAGGGAAAGGATCCACCTCTTGGAGAGGGAGTTGAAAAAGCAGGGCGAGAGGAGGGAACAGAGGAGAGGATTAAGAAGAAAAACACGAATTCCTGTGCTCTCAATCATTGGGTATACAAATGCTGGGAAGACAACCCTCTTCAATCTGCTCACGGGGAGCCAATTTCATGTGGAGGAGAAACTCTTTGCCACGTTGGATACGGCCACGAGGCGATTGAGATGCCGCGCCTTTCTCCCAATCGGGAGCAAAGTCCGGGAGGTGGTGGTCACCGATACGGTAGGATTGATTAGGAATTTGCCCAAAGACCTGATGGTGGCCTTCCGTCCGACCTTCGATGAACTTCATGAATCCGATGTGTTGATCCACCTCATCGATATCAGCAATCCCCGTTTCCCTTCACACATTGAAGCGGTCCATCAGATCCTCGTCGAATTGGAACTGGACCTCATCCCCCGATTGCTCGTTTTCAATAAAGAAGATCGATTGGATCGGGAGGAGGTAGAAGCCCTCTGCCAAAAATATGGCGGGGTTTCAATCTCGGCCCTGCGACCCGAAAGCCCTGCAAAATTCTTCCTTGCCTTGGAGAGAAAGCTATGGGAAGGAAGGGGTTCCTCCCAGGATTCGCATAATGTCAGGTTGACAAATGTGGATTCCTCTGATATATCAAATAAAAACCTAGTGACGGGAGCAAGGTGAGACGATGGGAAACCATCCTAAGATCATCAATGAAAGCTTGACGTTCGATGATGTATCGATCGTTCCTGCTGCCTCCTCCGTCTTGCCGAAGGAGGTCGAAGTCAGCACCCAGTTGACGAAGGCGATCCGGCTCAATATCCCTCTGGTGAGTGCGGCCATGGATACGGTGACGGAGTCGAGAACCGCCATTTCCATGGCCCAAGAAGGCGGCCTCGGGATCATTCATCGAAACCTTTCGGTCGAGGATCAGGCTTTAGAAGTTGACCGGGTCAAAAAATCGGAAAGCGGGATGATCCTTAACCCGATCACCATGCATCCGGAACAGAAAATTTATCAAGCCTTGGAGATCATGAAGAAATACCGGATCTCCGGCGTGCCGATCACCAAGAACGGAAAACTCGTGGGCATTCTCACCAATCGTGATCTTCGGTTTGAGAAGAAATTGGATGCAGAAATTGCTACGGTCATGACTAAAGACCGTCTCATCACCGTTCCTGTTGGGACCACCCTGGAAGAATCGAAAGAGATCCTTCACAAGAACCGGATTGAAAAATTATTGGTCGTCGATGAACAGAACAATCTCAAGGGATTGATCACCATCAAAGATATCGAGAAGATCAGAAAGTATCCCAATTCCTGCAAAGACCACCTGGGGCGGCTCCGGGTGGGAGCGGCCATTGGAATTGGACAAGATCGAGAGGCGAGGACAGAGGCCCTGATCAAAGCAGGGGTGGACGTCCTGGTCATCGATACAGCCCATGGCCATTCGAAGGATGTTCTCGATGCGGTTCTGGATACGAAGGAGAACTTCCCGGATTGTCAGCTCCTCGCAGGAAATGTAGCAACCAAGGAAGGAGCCTTGGACCTCATCAA
The DNA here is from genome assembly GCA_964390545.1 of uncultured Syntrophaceae bacterium. Classification (GTDB taxonomy): domain Bacteria; phylum Desulfobacterota; class BSN033; order BSN033; family UBA1163; genus CAYMJV01. The sequence continues at coordinate 41,649 of CAYMJV010000011.1, read as the reverse complement.
ATCGGGTGCAGATGCCATCAAAGTCGGGGTGGGACCCGGTTCCATCTGTACCACACGGGTGGTGGCCGGGGTAGGGATCCCTCAACTCTCTGCGATACTGGAGACCACTGAACTTTTGTCTAAGCACGGGATACCCATCATCGCCGACGGAGGGATTAAATTCTCTGGCGATATCACCAAGGCCCTTGCTGCCGGAGCCCTTTCGGTGATGATTGGAAATTTGTTTGCTGGAACGGACGAGAGCCCCGGGGACATCGTGCTCTACCAGGGGAGAAGTTACAAAGTATACCGGGGAATGGGCTCCCTGGAAGCGATGAAAGAAGGGAGCCGGGATCGATACTTTCAAGAAGATGTGGAAAGCGAGACCAAACTGGTTCCCGAAGGGATCGAAGGAAGGGTTCCGTATCGCGGGGCTCTTTCCGATTGTATCCAACAGCTCATCGGAGGGTTGAAGGCTGGAATGGGATATGTGGGGGCAAGAACGATTCAGGAGCTCCAACAGAAGGCGAAATTTGTTCGGATCACATCTTCGGGATTGAGAGAGAGCCATGTCCATGATGTGATCATCACCAAAGAGGCTCCCAATTATCGATTAGAATAAGAAGCCCCGAAAGGATCGTTTTGAAAAAGGCAATTCTTATCCTGGTCGTCCTAATCTTTTCTTTCCTCTACTATGTGGGCCTCCTGGCGAAGAAAGACACCCTTCCCTTTTCAAAAGAATTCTTTTCAGTAGAAACGTCTCCTTCAGACGATCGACCTTTCGATCCAAAAGGAGTATGGGGACAGAAATCCCAGGGAGGTGAGAGAAAAACTCCCACTCGGAAGGAGCTCGAACAGCTCTATCAGTTAAAATTGGATAAGGGGGTCCGAAACCTTCTGGTTCTCTCCGAATGGCTCACTCGGGAAGCCGGAAGGGCCAGGGAGCGAGGGGACTCTGATGAGGCCGTCGCGCTTGCAACCTATGCGATCAAATTCTCGCCTGATCTTCCCCAAACCTACTACGAGTTGGCCCGGATCCTTTGGTTTCAGAGCCCCTTTCAACTCCATAAGGTCTTCGCTGAGATTTATCGGGGGCAACTCGCCCAGTTTCGTCATTATCCAAGTTCGCTTAAGTTTTTTTATAACCTCTTCTTCATCCTCTGTAATGCAATGCTCATGACCTTTGTTGTCTTCGGTATTGTGGTCATGGCAAAATACCTACCCCTCTACTTCTACGACCTTCGAAGGAATTTGACCCAGAACGTCAAAGGGCTGCTCCTCACCAGCGCCAAAATTTTAGCCCTCTTCATCCCTTTCTTCCTTCGCCTCGATATTCTATGGGCCTTAATGTTTTGGTCCATCTTTTTATGGGGCTACGTCATGAAGCGGGAGAGGGTGATCCTGTTGATCTTTCTCGTCCTGCTGGTTTACCTCCCGTTTTTCCTTCGTTCCGCCTCCTCTTTGTTGGATGGTCCTCATTCAGAGGTCATCTTGCAAATGAGCCAAGCGAACCAAGAGGACTGGGACAGGACCCTGGAGAAGAAGTTAGAGAGTTGGTTATCAGACCATCCCTATGACGCGGACGTCCTCTTCACTCTGGGATTGATCGAAAAGAGGGAAGGGCGTTACGGACAGGCAGAAGAATGGTATAAGAAGTCCCTTCAGCAATCCCCCCAATTTGGCGAGGCGTTATCCAATCTAGGGAATGTTTATCTGGCCAAGAGACAGGTCGAGATGGCCATCGCTTCCTATCAGCAAGCGGTGGATGTCGACCCCAATAACGGGGCCTCTTATTACAATCTCTATCGTGCCTATTCCCAGGAGACCTTTCTTTCTGGCAAAATGAGCAAAGCCTTTGAAAAGGCAAGGCAGTTGGACCCCAGGCTGGTCGATTACTACGCGTCGATCGACTCACCCAACATCAACCGACAGGTAATCGATGAAGTGCTCACCGCTCGCAAGTTGTGGGGAAGGCTACTGAGTCAGTTCGTCGGGAAGGAGGGGGTACCTTACCGTCTTTTCATGGCCTGGTTTGGTAGGATTCCATCAAGAATTTACCTTTTGCCTGTTTTCTTCCTCGGGTTTTTGATCGGAATGTCCAGGTACACCCAGCGGAAGCGCTTCTTGAACCGCTGTCCCATGTGTGGAAGCCCAACCTTTCGGTTCTATATGGGGGCAACCGATCAGGAAGCCATCTGTTTCAATTGTCATCGAATCTTTATTCAAAAGGAGAAGATCCATCCCAAGATCAAAGAGAAGAAATCCCGTCAGGTCAGTCAATTCCAAAAGAAAAATCACCGCTTGAGCCAATTTCTCTCTTACTTTTTCGTCGGGTTCAGTGACCTGTGGGGAGGGCGGGCTTTCTATGGGCTCTTTCTCCTCTTCCTCTTTTTTATATTCGTCTTCCGATTTGTTTATTGGGATGGAGCCGTGAGGCTCTCCCTTTCCCAACCCTCTTTGGTCTTTGTGAGGGGAATCTTGTGGGGAGGTCTTTTTATCGCCTTCTACCTCCTGTCCCTTCGAAGAGCCTATCGGCTCAAACCCATGTACGAAGCAGAGAGGGGATCGAAAGGTTAAACCATGGCCCTGCAGGGGACGTTAAAAGATTTTAGCATTACTGAGATCATCCAATTGATTGGCCAGCAGCTTAAAACGGGGATCTTGAGAGTGCGCAGAGGGAAGAATTTGGCGGAGATCCATTTTGTCGATGGCATGATCGTTCACGTTTACTCGAATTATCGAGGGAAGAAGGACCTTATTGGTGAAATCTTAGTGAAGGCTAAATTGATCACTGAAGAACAACTGGAGCGGGTTTTAAGAATTCAGAAAGAGACGCTCAAATACTTGGGGGAAATCCTGGTCGAACTTCAGTTGTTAACCAAGGATCATATCTTGCAGGTGATTTCGACGCAAATCTACGAAACCATTTACGAACTTTTCTGGTGGGAGGATGGAACCTTTAATTTCGATCTGAAATTGGTTGAGAGTTATAAAAAGATCCCCTTCGCCCTCAGTGCCGAACAGGTCCTGTTGAGCATCCTCCGAATGGTGGATGAGTGGTCAGAGATCGAGAAGAAAGTTTATTCGCCCAATCTGGTTTTTCGCAAAGCCCCCCAAGACAAATCCCTCGATCCCATATCTTCACCGAGCTATTTAAAGGAGAAACTGACTTCTGAACAAGAGCTGGTTTACAATTTGGTAGATGGGCAGCGAACGGTACAGGAGATCATTGACCGAAGCCTCCTGGGGAGGTTCAATGCGAGCGATATTTTGGCCGACCTGATGGAGATCGGTTTGATTGAGGTGGCTCGCATCGAGACACCGAGCTTCCTCAAGAAAGTAAGCACCTTCCGTTTCAAAGAAGTGTTGACCTATGTCTATTGTGGGGTTTCTCTGCTGGTGATCATCCTGCTCCTGGCCTATTTCAAACCCTCGGTTTTACACCATCTGACCGATTCTAAGATTGAGCGAGCCGATATCGAGATCCCGATGAATCTGACTCATAAGACACAGTTGCAACGCATCAAGAATGCTCTGGAGATTTATCATATGGAACATGGAAAGTATCCCGATCGCATCGAAGAACTGCTCTCTACCCGTCTGCTTCAAAAGAATGACCTCTACTACCGGAAGGGCGTTGCCTACCAATATGAATTAAAAGAGGGGAGATATTATTTGAAGCATTGACCGGAGCCTCTTCCTTGCCCACCCTCCTAAAGAGACTGTGTCGTAATGAGGGAGATGCCATGTTTGTCATTCTGAACGAAGTGAAGAATCTCATAGAATCAACAAGTTAGAAAACAGAGATTCTTCGGCTAACGCCTCAGAATGACATTACGACACAGTCTCAAAGACGGGGAGGGAACGGGCGGCCTGTGGTGAGATTGTCTTTTCTTCCTTTCCCTCTCAATCCTTGAATAGGATGTAAAATGTATGGAGAGAAATTCCCGTTTTGATAAGATCCTCATTCTCGATTTCGGTTCGCAGTACACCCAACTGATCGCCCGAAGAGTAAGGGAGTGCCAGATTTACAGTGAGATTCATTCCTACGAGATGGGACTGGAGGCTGTTCGGTCTCTGGCTCCGAAGGGGATCATCCTTTCGGGGGGACCGGCAAGCGTCTATGAGAAGAACGCCCCCTTTTGTGATCTTCGCCTCCTGGAAATGGGAATCCCGATCTTGGGAATCTGTTATGGAATGCAGTTAATAGGGAAATTGCTCGGGGGGGAGGTCACCCATTCAGACAAAAGGGAGTACGGAAAGGCGAAATTGCTGATGGATCGTGGAGGGCGGCTCTTCAGTGGTTTAGGGAAGAGGGGAAGTTCCTTCATCGTCTGGATGAGCCATGGAGATCAAGTCAGGACATTGCCCTCTGGATTTCATGTCATCGCCCACTCAAAAAACACCCCCGTTGCTGCGATTGAACATCCCAAGAAAAAAATCTATGGTCTCCAATTCCATCCCGAGGTTATTCATACTCCAAGGGGGATTGAACTCCTTCGTAATTTTCTTTTCCAGGTGTGTGGGTGCTCCCGTCTTTGGACCATGCAATCCTTCTTAGAACAGATCAGCAATGATCTGAGACGGAGGATCAGGAAAGGGAAGGTGATCTGTGCGCTCAGCGGTGGGGTAGACTCAACGGTGGTCGCCGTTCTCCTCCACAAGGTGATCGGAGATCGGTTGCAGTGCATTTTCGTGGACAATGGCTTGTTAAGGAAAAATGAAGCGTCTCAGGTGGTAAATTTGTTTCACTATCATTTTAAAATATCCTTAACGTACGTCGATGCGAAGGATTCCTTCCTCCAGAAATTGGAAGGGGTTTCGGATCCCGAGGAAAAACGGAAGAGGATCGGAAGGGAGTTTATCTCGATCTTTGAAAGAGAGGCAAAAAAGATTGGGAAGGTGGAATATCTGGCCCAGGGGACGCTCTATCCGGATGTGATCGAAAGCATCTCCTTTAAAGGGCCTTCTGCAACGATCAAGAGCCATCATAATGTGGGAGGTTTGCCGGAGAAGATGAGGTTGAAACTGGTAGAACCCCTCAGAGAGTTATTCAAGGATGAAGTAAGACAGTTGGGAAAGGTATTGGGGCTTCCGGAGGAAATCCTCAAGCGTCAGCCCTTTCCAGGCCCCGGTCTGGCCATCCGGGTCATCGGGGAGGTGAATCAAGAGAGGTTGGACATTTTGAGGGCTGCCGATGAGATCGTCCTGGAGGAGATAGAACGGACGCGGTTGCGGAATCAGATATGGCAATCCTTCGCCGTCCTGCTCCCGGTAAAAACGGTGGGGGTGATGGGAGATGAAAGGACCTACGAAAATGTGATCGCCCTTCGGGTGGTCGCGAGCCTGGACGGAATGACAGCCGACTGGGTCCGGCTGCCTTATCGGATCTTGGAGCATATTTCCAACCGGATCATTAATGAGGTGAGAGGCGTCAACCGGGTCGTCTATGATGTCAGCTCCAAACCACCCAGCACCATTGAATGGGAATAGGGAATAGGGAAATGTTAAATGTCAAAAGTCAAAGTTCAAATGAAAGACCCGAAACCCAAACGCATAAAGTCGTGGCAAAAACGAGCCCGGGCCTTTGTTTTTTGGACATTTGATATTTGGCATTGATTTGACATTTGGATTTTGACATTTGACATTTGGTTAAGTGATGGAACATTCAAACTTCATTCATCTCCATGTCCATAGCCAATACAGTTTGTTGGATGGAGCCATTCGGTTTGATGAGGCCTGCGACTTGGCCAAAAAGTATCGGATGTCGGCTCTCGCACTGACCGATCACGGAAATATGTTCGGTGCGATCGAATTTTACCAGACGGCTATCAAGCATGGCATTAAACCGATCGTGGGTTGCGAAATTTATGTGGCTCCAGGGAGTCGTTTTGAGAAAAAGACGGGTGATGGAACGGAGGGCGTCTATCATTTGACGCTCCTCGTTAAGAACAAAATTGGGTATTTCAATCTCATTAAACTGGTGAGCCTTGCCTATCTCGAGGGATTCTATTATAAACCTCGAGTCGATAAGGAGCTTTTAAGTCAATATCATGAGGGGTTGATTGCCCTCAGCGGTTGTCTGAAAGGCGAGATCTCTGCCCATGCCGGCCGTGGGGAGATGAAGAAGGCCATGCAGGCGGCAGAGGAATATCGGAAGATCTTCGATGGAAGGCGATTTTTTGTTGAAATGCAAAATAACGGAGTGGAAAACCAGACCCTGGTAAATGAACGGCTCCTAGAAATAAGCCATCAGCTTTCCCTCCCCGTGGTTGCAACGAACGACTGCCATTACCTAAACCGAGAGGATGCAAAGGCCCATGAGGTCCTCCTGTGCATTCAAACGGGAAAGACACTTCAGGACAGCGATCGGATGAAGTTTTCTTCCAATGAATTTTATTTTAAGTCTCCTCAGGAAATGGCCGATCTTTTTCAAACGATCCCTGAGGCAATCACCCACACCTTGGAGATCGCAGACCAGTGCAATCTGGAGTTAAAGTTTGAGGAGAAGCATATTCCGAGGGTCTCTCTCCCCTCGGGAGAGTCCCCCGATAGTTACTTGGAAAAATTGGCAAGGGAAGGATTGGAAAAGAGACTGGACTCTCTAAGGCAGAAAAAGGATTTTGAAAAAAACTCCGAACGCTATCGGCCTCGCCTCGAAGAGGAGCTGACGATCATCAAGTCCATGGGATATTCGGGATACTTTTTAATCGTAGCCGATTTCATCCATTTTGCAAAAAATAGAAAAATTCCGGTGGGACCGGGGAGAGGTTCTGCGGCTGGAAGCTTAGTGGCGTACGCCCTGAACATCACCGACCTGGATCCCATCGAATTTGACTTGATCTTTGAAAGATTCTTAAACCCGGGGCGAAAGAGCAGCATGCCGGATGTGGATGTTGACTTCTGTATGGACAGAAGGGATGAGGTGATTCAATATGTGATGGAGAAATATGGGAAGGAAAATGTGGCCCAAATCATCACCTTTGGGAAAATGCAGGCGAGAGCTGTGATCCGGGATGTGGGCCGTGTCATGGATCTTCCCTATGCGGAAGTGGATCGGATTGCCAAACTCATCCCCAGCACCCTCAACATTAGTTTAGATCAAGCCGTGGAGCAAGAGCCCCAGCTGAAGGAGATGATCCAAAGAGATTCGAAAGTGGCGACCCTTTTTGGGATTGCCAGATCGCTGGAAGGGCTCACGCGACATGCTTCTACTCATGCGGCTGGGGTGGTCATGTCAAACAAGTCCCTCATGGAATATCTCCCCCTTTATCGTGGACAGGCCGGTGAAGTGATGACCCAGTATGCGATGAAGGAAGTGGAAACGATCGGACTGGTCAAATTCGATTTTCTGGGACTTAAAACCCTGACCGTGATCGACCATGCGATTGAGTTGATTGAAAAGAATCAAGGAATGAAGATTGAACTTTCCGAGATCCCTCTCGATGACCCGGAGGTCTACGCGTCCCTTGGCGCTGGCTCGAATCTGGGCATTTTCCAATTGGAAAGTTCTGGGATGAGAGATCTCTTGATTAAGCTTAAACCAGAGAGTTTCAAGGACGTCATCGCATTGGTGGCGCTCTATCGGCCTGGCCCCTTGGACAGTGGGATGGTGGGTGAGTTTATTAAGCGTCGACATGGCAGGGTATCGATCCAATATGAAACCCCGGCCCTGGAAGGGATCTTAAAGGACACCTATGGAGTGATTGTCTATCAGGAGCAAGTGATGCGCATTGCCAGCGCCCTTGCCAATTTTAGTTTGGAAGACGCAGATAACCTTCGGAGAGCCATGGCAAAGAAAGATGCCGTGGAGATGGAGAAACAAAAAGAGAAGTTTTTGGAGGGAGCGAAGAAGAACCGATTTCCCATAAAGAAGGCCGAGAAAATTTTTGAACAGATGGAGACCTTCGGTCGATACGGCTTCAATAAATCCCATAGCGCGGCCTATGCCCTCATTGCCTACCAGACGGCCTATCTGAAGACTCACTATCCCAAAGAGTTCATGGCTGCCTTGCTCACTTGTGAAGTTCAAAATCCGGACAAAATCGTCAAGTATATCGCGGAGTGCCGGGAGATGGGGATCAACATCCTCTCCCCGGATATCAATGAGAGTTATAAGAATTTCACCGTCGTTGGGGGCCAGATCCGATTTGGTCTGGCGGCGGTGAAAAATGTGGGGGACGCGGCCCTCGATGCCATTCTGATGGAGAGAGAAGAACGAGGAAAATTCCACTCCCTTTATGATTTTTGCAAGAGAGTCGACACCCGGAAGGTGAATCGACGGGTGATCGATAGTCTGATCAAATGCGGCGCCTTTGACTTCTCAAAGGTCTATCGATCTCAGATGTTGACCGTGTTGGATGAGGTCCTTGAATACTCCCAGTTGGCGCAACGGAAAAAGGGAGAGGCTCAGATGAGCATGTGGACCCCGGCTCATGAAGAGGGGGCCGAGACTTACCCTGAACTTGATGAATTTCCAGAGAATCAATTGAACACTTTTGAGAAAGAGACCATCGGGTTTTATATCTCCCGCCATCCTCTCTCGCGTTATCAAGAAGTGATCAAAGAGTTGACCGATCAGGATACTTCGACCCTTCCCAGGCTCAAAAACAATGAAGAAGTAAAGGTCTGTGGCCTGGTCAGCAGCCTGAAGGAGATCGTGACGAGAAAAGGAGACCGGATGGCCTTTTTGAATCTGGAGGACATGAAGGGATTTGTCGAGGTCATCCTATTCCCGGACGTGTTTAAAGCCTCCTTGCCCTGTTTAAGAGGAGGGGATCCCATCATCATTCGGGGAACCCTCGATCTTTCTGAGGATCATGTCAAAATCAAGGCCACCGAAATCCGCTCCCTCTCGGAAGGATCAACCTCTTCAAACAAAGCCCTCCATCTCAAAATTCCTGTGACCTCCCTGACGAAGTCACAATTGGAGGAGTTAAAGGAGGTCCTCTTAGCGAACAGAGGGTCCTTTAAGGTCTTTCTCCATTTGACCGATGGAGGGAATGAAGAGACCATCATTGCTTTGTCCGACCGATATCGGGTCGATCCTTCACCCAGCTTTCAACGACATGTCCAGACGCTCCTTAGATCTTCTGTCCTTTCATATGAGTAAAAAAGGATCTCTATGGTGAAGCATTATCTTGATTTTGAGAAACCCCTCGTTGATCTTGAAAGAGAGATCGAACATCTGAAGCGATTTTCAAGTGGAAGACCGTTCCATTTGGATGACCATTTGAAGAATTTAGAAGAGAAGCTCCATCGCTTGCAGAAAGAAATATTTTCCAATTTGACCGGATGGCAAATTACTCAGCTGGCCCGGCATATCGACCGACCGAAGACCTCCCATTATATTCAAGGGATATTTCAAGATTTCATCGAACTTCACGGCGATCGAAACTATGGGGATGATCCTGCCATCATGGGAGGGATTTCTCAATTTAACGGAAGATCGGTTGTCGTGATCGGGCATCAGAAAGGAGCCGATGCAAAGGAAATGGCCTATCGAAATTTCGGGATGCCCCACCCGGAAGGATATCGGAAGGCTCTGAGGTTGATGAACATGGCTGAGGTCTTTAGAAAACCCATTCTCACCATGATCGACACTCCCGGCGCTTTTCCAGGAGTGGGAGCGGAAGAAAGGGGGCAGGCCGGAGCCATCGCCAGAAATCTGAGAAGGATGATGTTGCTCCGCACACCGATCATCGCCACCGTGATCGGGGAAGGAGGGAGCGGAGGAGCCTTGGCCATCGGGATTGGCGATCGGATATTGATGCTGGAATATTCTATCTATTCCGTCATCTCTCCAGAGGGATGTGCGGCCATCCTTTGGAAGGATGGCGGAAAGGGAAAGGTCGCTGCCGAATCGTTAAAATTGACCGCCACCGATTTGTATCGACTGGGAGTCATCGATGAAATCGTTAAGGAGCCCCTGGGCGGAGCCCATCGGAATCCCCAAAAAGTGGCTGAGGATTTAAGAGAGGCCATCGGTCGCCATTTAAGTGATTTAGAAAAGATGGATCTGGATGACTTATTGAAACTTCGCTACGAGAAGTTTAGGAAGATGGGGAGTTTTATAGACGAGGGTGGAGGGTAGCAGGTAGGCAGTGGACCGAACGGTTCAATCAATGAGGTCGAACTCATAAACCGTCATATGATCTACTTGTTGCTTCCCAGCTTCCACGATCTGATGAATTCGTAAAAAGGTGTCATTCCCGTGCTTGCGCGCCGTAGCGCTTCAGCGCGCAGGCGTGAAAACGGGAATCCAGAAGAATTCTAAATACCTAAAAAGACTGGATTCCTGCTTGCGCAGGAATGACAGAAAATAGCCTTCTTAGATTTTTTACGAGACCATAACGATCTAAACTATGCCAAGAAAGATTCAGATCTTACCGGAGTCCGTGGCCCAAGCCATTGCGGCGGGAGAGGTGATTGAAAGGCCTGCGTCGGTCGTGAAGGAGCTGATGGAAAATGCCCTCGATGCTGGGGCTTCCAAGATTGCAGTGGAGTTAAAAGCAGGAGGCCTCCAGCTCATCCGTGTCTTGGATGACGGCGAGGGGATCGATCCCGAAGATGTCCCCGTGGCCCTTCAGCGATATGCCACCAGCAAGATTCAGAGGTCTGAAGACCTCTTTGCGATTCACACCTTAGGATTTCGAGGGGAGGCCCTCCCCAGCATTGCAGCGGTTTCGCAAATGACCATCAAGACGCGAGTTCCTCGCTCCATGAGTGGTACGCAACTGCTCTGTGAGGGGGGGAAGATCAGGAGCACCACGGAGGTGGGTTGCCCCGTTGGGACAGAGGTGGAGGTAAAAAATCTCTTCTACAATATCCCCGTCAAAAGGAAGTTCGTCAAATCGATCCAAACCGAATTACGCCATTCCTTAAATCATTTTCTTCGGTTGAGCCTGGCCCATCCGTCCGTGTCCTTTAAATTCGTTCATGAAGGCCGAATCCTGTATGAATATCTGAAGACAGATTCTCCTAGGGTTCGGGTCGAAGCCATCTTGGGAAGAGAGATTTATGGCCATCTTCAACCCATTGAATTCGAGGAAGGAGAAACCCATCTCAGAGGGTTCGCCAGCCTTCCCTCTTTTTCAAAGGGAAATGGAGACGGGATTTATCTGTATGTCAATCGGCGGTTCATCAAGGACCGAATAATTTATAAAGCCATTCTTGAAGCCTACCGTCATGTCATCCCCGGAGGGAAATTTCCTGTGGTGATCTTATTCGTGACCCTTCCTCCTTCTGCCATCGATGTGAATGTTCATCCGACCAAGGCGGAGGTGAAATTTAAAGATCCTGATAGAATCTTTCGAATGGTACAGGGTGCCCTCTCTTCAGCCTTGGCTTCTCCCGGGTCTCTGAAGAAACGAGAGGATGTGGGGGATGGAATGGGCCAGCCGCCCTCCCTCAAGGAATTTCCTTCGTTAGGATCGACAAAACCCTATCCCATTCCGTTGCCATTGGTCGGAGGGGACGGGGAGGCTGTTACCGTCGTGAGAGAGGCATGGACGCCTGAGTGGGAGGTGGAGCGGAAAACCCCTTTTCGCATTTTGGGGCAAGTGCAGGCCACTTATATTCTTTGTGAAGGAGCAGAGGGGTTGATCTTGATTGATCAGCACGCAGCTCACGAGAGACTTCTTTATGAAAAATATAAGAAGGATCATGAAATAGGTTCCATCCCAGCCGAAAAACTACTCATCCCCATCCCCATGGAGTTATCCACTGAAGAGTCCTTCGTGTTGATGTCCTATCTTGAAGAGGTTGAGTCAATGGGGTTTGAAATCGATGCGATTGGAGAAAGGATGGTTGCCATTCGGACCATCCCCAAGCTCACAGAGCCCTTTGATCCTAAAGGGATGGTTCGGGAGTTCCTTGAGGAATTATCCTTCGTGAAAAGGGAGGGGAAGGGGAGGGAAGCGATTCATAGGATGCTGGTGAGCTTGGCCTGCCATTCAGCCATAAGAGCGAATTTTGTTCTGAGGAGGGAAGAAATGGAGGGATTGGTGGGAGCGCTCCATCCCTTTCATCACTCACTCACGTGTCCCCATGGAAGGCCAGTTTTCTTCGTCATCTCCCCAGAGGAATTGGCCAGACAGTTCAAAAGGAAGGGATAAGCACCAAATCCCAGGCACCTGCCTTCGTCCCGCCAAGGCGGGGCTTCGCGCAGGCTCGATTAGGAATCGGCCTCTTGATTCAGTCCATATTTCTCTAATCGATAGCGCATCGAGCGGAAATTAATACGGAGAAGATCAGCGGCCTTCTTTTTGATCCCTTTGGTTCTATCCAAAGCCTTAACCAAGAGGTTCCTCTCGAGTTCTTCCACCACTTTTTCAAGGTCGATTCCTTCGCTCGGGATTTCGAGATCAAATAGGTTTTTCTTCATGAGGGGTTGTTGTTCGAGGTAGGAACTGAGATTCTGTGGAGTGAGCTCCGGGGTGTTCTCCAAAGCCACGGCCCTTTCGATAATGTTTTGAAGTTCACGGACATTCCCCGGAAAATCATAATTCAATAAAATGCGAAGGGCTTCGGGAGAGATCACCGCTATATTTTTGTTCAACTCTTCCGCATATTTTTTCAAAAAATGCATGGCCAGAAGAGAAATGTCTTCTCTTCTGTCCCTTAACGGAGGGAGTTTGATTTGAATCACATTGAGTCGGTAGAATAAGTCTTCTCGAAATCGCTTCTCTCTGACGGCCTCTTCCAAATCTTTATTCGTGGCTGAAATAATTCGAACGTCCACTCGGATGTCCTCGGTGCCCCCTACTCGTTTGAACTCCTTATCCTGCAGGACACGAAGTAATTTGACCTGCATCAGGAGAGGGAGCTCGCTGATCTCATCCAAAAAGATCGTTCCCTCGTCAGCCATTTCAAAGAGCCCTTTTTTGGTCGCAATGGCATCGGTAAAGGCCCCCTTCATATGCCCAAACAGTTCACTCTCAATGAGGGATTCGGGAATCGCACCACAATTCAGGGTCACGAAGGGTTTATCCTTCCTCGGGCTGTTGTAATGAATCGCTTTTGCAACCAATTCCTTGCCCGTCCCGCTTTCTCCTGTAATCAGGATGTTCGTTTTTGTGGGAGCGACCTTCTCCAACAGATCGTAAAGGGCTAACATGTTCGGGCATTGTCCAAGGATGTTATTGAAGTGGTATCGGTCCCTGACCACTTGCTTGAGCAGGGTGTTTTCCTTTTGGAGGTTCTTTTTTTCCAGAGCATTTTTAATAATCAACTTGATCTCATCGACCTTAAATGGTTTTGTGACATAGTCATAGGCCCCTTCTTTCATGGCCTTGATCGCTGTGTCGGCGGAGGCATAGGCGGTGATCATGATCACAATCGTTTCGGGTGAAAGGGTCTTGAGCTTCTTCAGGACGGAAATCCCATCTAACTTGGGCATGCGGATATCCATGAGAATCAAATCGAAGATATCCCTTTCCGCCAGTTTCAAAACCTCTTCCCCATGGGAGGCCAGTGACACTTTGTACCCTTCTTTTTTCAGCATGATGTCTAAGAATTCCCTCATGCTTTGTTCATCATCCGCCACCAAAATTTTTTCTTTGAACATGTCTCTTCCCTTCGTTAATCTGCAGGTAAGAAAATGGTAAAGGTGGAACCCTTGCCCACGTCGCTTTCCACTTTGATGACCCCATTGTGATTTTCTATGATTTTATGGACGATGGAAAGGCCTAATCCCGTTCCTCCCTCCTTGGTGGTAAAAAAGGGTTCGAAGATTTTCTCTTTTTCTCCAGGAGGGATCCCCTGCCCGGAGTCGGCGATGGAGATCCTGACCCATTCTTTCCCCTTGCTAAGGAAGATCCATGGGACGTTTTTTCCCCCGAGAGAGTCCCGCCCTTTCTCAATGTGAACACGAATGTCTCCTCCATTTGACATGGCTTGGGCTGCATTGATCAGGAGGTTCCAAAAGACTTGTTTCATCTGATCCGAATCAATCATTGCTTTGATTTCCTCATAAGGCTGAGAACGGATAACGTGGATCCCATCGTGGAACACGGGGGAATGGGTCAGCAGGTCGATGGTCTCCTCAAGGAGCTTCGAAATCTCCCAAGGCATTTTATGCGTTTGGGGAGGGTGGGCAAAGAGCAAAAAGTCGGTAATCAGAGCATTCAGCCTTTCCGATTCTCTAAGGGTAATGTCCATGAGGTGCTTCTGTGATTCATCCAATACCAGTTCTGATTTCAACATCTGAATCGAACCGCTGAGCGAAGCCAGTGGATTTCTGATTTCGTGGGCCATTCCTGCGGCAAGCAAGCCCACCGCGGCCATCTTATCCACGCGTTTCATCTGTTCTTCCATCTCTTTAAATCTGGTGATGTCCTGGAAAATCAAGGTGTGGCCGATCGAAGCCCCTTCCGGATTCGTTAGAGGAGAGATGGAAAACCCCAGATGAATCTTTTTCCCTTTGGAGTCAGTAAAAAAGGTTTCATACCGCTGGTAATCGAGAGGAACTTCTTCTTCCTTCCTCTTATAAATGGCGTGAATTACATCATTGATTCTCGGAAAAAGATCGTAGACGGAGACGTCCTTTGAACCCTCTCCATTCAGATTGAGGATCTTCTCCGCGGTCCGATTACAGAAATTGATCTTTCCGTTGAGGTCAATGGTCAGAAGGCCGCTGTCCAGGCTCTGGATGATGTTGCGGTTGAAGGTCTCTAGCTGGTTGTAATCTTCCTGCTTCTGGATCAGCTCCTTCTTTTTCTTTTTCAGTTCTTCCGAGATGGTGCTGCTCAGAAAGGCGACGATATAAAACGCAGCCATATAGAGGATCAGGGTGTAGAAGGTTTGGCTTGCGTCATAGAGAGAAAGTTGACTCAGGGGATTGATCCAACGGTGAAGCTGGAGCAATAAAAGGAGGCCGAAAAGAAAAGACGAGAGAGAGGCTGAGAAAAAGGCTCCCCGTTTATAAAAGATGATGCTGGTTCCAATAATAGAGAATATGTAGGTGAGGGGGAAAAAACTTTCCTTCCCCCCTGTGAAATAGATAAGCCCGGTGATGAAGAGATGGTCGACGATCATTTGGATGAGCGTGAACCGACGGAGGTTTTTTATTTTTCTTAATACCAGGGCATAGATGATGGTGACAAGATAGAAAACGCTAATGAAATAATAGAACTGGTTGGTAAGAGAGATGAAAAAATATTTTCTCTCAGAGATCTGAAAGAGGAAAGTAATGGCCAGCAGAAGGGTGAGGATGATGATGCGGCATAGCATCAAGCCCTTCACGTGTTTAGACATTTTTTGATCAGTTTCGAAGGTCAGGATTGAAGGGGGTTCCATCCAAATCCACCCGCTGGTGCCTCTCACTGGACAGATTAGCCTACCGCACCGGCCATCTGGAAGATCGGGAGGTACATGGCGATGACCACCCCTCCGATCACAATGCCTAAAAACATCATCAGGAAGGGTTCAAGAAGGGAGGTCAGGTTTCCCACGGCCACATCCACTTCTTCTTCGTAAAAATCGGCAATTTTGGAAAGCATGGAGTCCAAGGCACCCGTGGATTCACCAACAGAGATCATTTGGATCACCATGGGCGGGAACATCCCGCTACGACCCAAAGGTTCTGCGATGGTTTCACCTTCACGAATACTGTTTCTCGCGTTCAGGATTGCCGTTTCGATGCTTTTGTTCCCGGAGGTTTTTGAAACGATACTTAAACCGTCCAAGATCGGAACCCCACTGCTCACCAGTGTCCCCAAGGTTCGAGAGAAGCGAGCCACGGCAATTTTCTGCAAGAGGGTGCCCAAAACGGGACTTTTCAAGAGAAGACGGTCGATGATCGCCCTCCCATTTTCGGTCTTGTGCCATCGGCGAAGCAGGTAGAAAAGAAGGATAACAACCGGAACCACAATGTACACATATTTCTGGATGATTTTACTTATACCCATCACGATGAGGGTAGGGAGGGGTAAGCTTTGTCCTGCTCCCTTGAACATACTTTCGAAGACAGGGATGACGAAGATCATCAAGATCATGACAACGATGACGGCTACCCCGATAATGGTGGTAGGATAGACCATTGCCGATTTCACCTTCTTTTTCAGGGCCTCTGCCTTTTCAATATAACCTGCTAAGCGGAGTAAAATATTATCTAAAATACCCCCTTCCTCGCCAGCGACGACTAAGTTTGTATACAGGTCGTCGAAAGCGGCCGGGTGTTTTTTGAGGGCGCCTGCGAAGGTAGACCCACTCTCCACATCCTCTCTGATCTCCCGGATAATATCCTTGAACAGTTTTTGTTCTTGTTGGACGGACAGGATTTCTAGCGATTGAACAAGAGGCAAGCCGGCATCAATCATGGTGGCCAGCTGGCGTGTAAAAACAGCGATAGCCCGCTGTTGGACTTTTTTCTTGAAGGGAAAGGAGAACTTAATCTCCTTTCCCTTCGGAGTGATCTTAATGGGGATGATATTTTGTTGTCTGAGATAGACGCGAACCGCTCCCTCATCGGGAGCTTCGAAATCACCCTTTTTGATCTGCCCCTTCATCGTCTTTCCTTCATATTTATAAATTGGCATAATTCATTCCTTCCTTAGAAAATTTAGGCCGTTTTCGCAGGCCTATCCCTTTTCACATTGAGGGCAGGAGAGTTGCCGAGCATTTGTTTAAATTCATCAAGGTTGTGGCTTCGATCCATGGCATCCTCCAGCGAAATGATATGGCGCTCAACCAGCTGGAGGAGAGCCTGGTTCATAGTCTGCATACCGAATTTCGTCTGCCCCACCTGCATCTGTGAATAGATCTGTTGAAGTTTTTCCTCTCGAATTAGGTTACGGATGGCAGGGTTGGGAATCATGACCTCCATGGCCAGGGCCCGTCCTTTTCCTCCGACCTTGGGAATGAGCTGTTGAGCCATGACCCCTTCCAGGACGAAGGAGAGCTGGGTTCGAATCTGTGTCTGCTGGAAGGGAGGGAAAACATCGATGATGCGGTTGATGGTTTCGACACAGGAGTTGGTATGCAAGGTGGCAAAGGTGAGATGACCTGTCTCGGCGCAGATGAGGGCAGCCTCGATCGTCTCCAAATCCCTCATCTCACCGATGAGGATGATGTCAGGATCCTGCCTGAGGATATGCCTGAGAGCCGCACCAAAGCTTTTCGTATCGGAGTTTACCTCCCTTTGGTTGACAATGCATTTCTTATGACGGTGAAGGTATTCAATGGGGTCTTCAATGGTTACAATATGATCATTCTTTTCGTTATTGATTTTGTCAATCATGGCAGCCAAGGTGGTCGACTTTCCTGTTCCGGTTGGACCGGTGACGAGGACAAGGCCCTTCGGTTTCTTAATCAACTCATTGACAACGGCAGGAATGCCTAATTCGGAAAAATTGAGGATGTCAAAGGAGATGGCCCGGAAGGCTCCGGCCACGGCTCCCCGTTGCATATAGATGTTTCCTCTAAATCGGCTCAGTCCTTTTACTCCAAAGGAGAAATCCAGTTCCCAATCTTCTTCAAATTTGTGTCGTTGCGCATCCGTCAATACGCTGTAACAGAGCCTTTTGGTATCCGTGGCCGTGAGGCCTACTGGGTCAAAGGTCGTCAATTTCCCATTGATTCGGAATTGAGGAGGCGATCCTGTTGTGATGTGTAAGTCAGAAGCCTTCTTCTCAATCACACTCTCAAGTAATTGCTGTAATTCAACCATATTCCCCTCCTAAGGTTGGTTTCAAATCCCTTCACCCCTTCCTCCTTGAGAGGAAGGATGGCGTCCAAACGACAGATTAACGATCATCCATGGTGGCCCGAAGCACTTCCTCAATGGTCGTCAGACCCTCCTTGACTTTGTGAATTCCGCTTTGCCTCAATGTCTTCATTCCTAAGCGAATCCCCTCCTTTTTGATTTCAGAGGCGGAGGAGCGGGAGAGGACGAGTTCTTTAATCTCCTCCTTCATGGCCATAACCTCATAGAGCCCCACTCGACCTTTATATCCAGTTCCGCTACAGATGGCACATCCCTTCCCTTTATAGACGTTGAAGTTCTTGGCCTCATCCGGGGCAACGCCTAAATCGATGAGCAGTTGAGGATGGACTTTGATCTGTTCTCGACACTCTGAGCAGATCTTTCGGATCAGTCGCTGGGCCAAGATCAAAATGACCGAGGAGGAAATGAGAAAGGGTTCAATCCCCATATCCATCAATCGGGTGACGGTTCCTGGGGCATCATTGGTGTGGACGGTGCTCAAGACAAGGTGTCCGGTGAGGGCTGCTTGGATGGCGATCTGGGCTGTTTCAAAATCTCGAATCTCACCGACCATGATGATATCAGGGTCCTGACGAAGAAAGGAACGGAGGGAGGAGGCAAAGGTGAGGCCAATATCCTCGTGCATCTGGACCTGATTGATCCCCATAAAGTTATATTCCACCGGATCTTCGGCTGTCATGATGTTTTCGGACTCTTTATTCAGCTCGGAAAGAACGGAGTAGAGGGTGGTTGTTTTTCCACTTCCGGTTGGACCGGTTACCAAAATCATCCCCACAGGTCTATGGATGGCTTTCTCCAGGTCTTCCAGAGAGGACTGTTCAAACCCAAGTTTGGTTAAGTCCAGTTGCAAATTTGACTTATCCAAGAGGCGGAGAACCACTTTTTCACCAAACAGGATAGGACAGGCGGAGACCCGGAAGTCCATCTCCCGTCCCTTTGCTAGCCGCAACTTGATTCTACCATCCTGGGGAAGTCGTTTCTCGGCGATGTCCAATCTGGCCATGATCTTCAAACGGGAAATGATTGCATTTCTTATCTTGTTGGGAAGGGCCATCTCCCTCCTCAGCACACCATCGAGCCGATATCGAACTCGAAAGGACTTCTCATAGGGTTCAAAATGGATATCACTGGCCCCGAGTTTGATGGCTTTGATGAGAATGCCGTTGACGATCTTGATGATCGGGCCTTGGATCTCAGCTCCCTCCTCGGCGTCCTGAGTTTCAATCACTTCAATATTATCCACGGCACCGTGAACGAGGGCATCGAAGTCATCCACATTGACCATATCATCGTCAAGCGCCATGGCACTATCGAGAGCTGCACTTGATTCTTCATCAAGGTTATACTCGGCTGCATCAAAGCCAACCTTTCCCATTCCAGCAATAGCCCCTCCGCCCCCATAATACTTCTTTATGGCTTCGACGATTTCAGCCTCCGAGGCCACCACGGGTTCCACGTTGAAGCTGGTCATGAATTTGATTTCATCGATGGCGACAATGTTGCTGGGGTCCGCCATGGCTAGAGTCAGTTTAGGTCCCGCCCGTTGAACAGGAATCATTAAGTAATTTTTCGCTTTGCTGGCAGGAACCAGTTTGATCACATTCGGGTTGATTTCAATTTTGGAAAGCTTGACTGAAGGAACCCTGTACTGGGCACTGAGAAACGATAGAAGGTCATCTTCCTTCACAAATCCTAATTTCACCAAAATGGATTCTAACCGGCCGCCTTTAATTTTCTGCTCATCCGTCGCTTTTTTGAGCTGATCAGGTGTGATAAAGTTTCTTTTAACCAATAATTCGCCCAGACGATCTGCCATATTTTGTTACCTCTTGTCTGTTGATTGATTTAAAATATTAAGAAAATTAGAATTTTTGTCAAGGGTTAAATAGACATTAGCAAAATAAGTGCCAATTTTTGGCCATTTTTTAATGCTATGAATTTATTTGATTTTTTCTTATTCCTAATTTTGGACGTGTACAAAAAAGGTTTCAACTGATTAATATTTATCCAAATCATGAGGTAATTATTACCACTTAATCAATCTTCTCTGTCTCTTTAAGAAAGATGCCAAAAGCGGGGTGGCTTCAAATTTTTTTTAAAGCAGCTTGTCAGGGGATTTCTGGAGAGTGGAAGGGTTCTGTCTTATTGGAATCATAAGATTTGAAAGAAAAGTTTGGTTATGCCTTTTCATCTCCAGGACGCAATAGATTTGGTAACCTTGACACCTCAAGATAACTCTGTTAGCATTTCTAATATTTTTTTGCCATTTTAAAAGAGAGGTAACCCCTTGCTAAAGCTGGCCGGGATTCAACTAGCATGTTATGAGGAGAAGGAAAGGAATATCGAGAAGGCAGTGAAATTTGTTCAGATCGCAGTTGAAAAGGGAGCAAAGATCATCTGCTTCCAGGAGTTGTTTACAACCCCCTGGTTTCCGAGGGAGATGGACAAGGAGCATTTTTCTTTTGCAGAAAAAACGGATGGTCCATCCATCACCTCTATGCAAAAATTATCTCGAGATTATGAGGTCGTCATCATCTGCCCTATTTTTGAAAAGGGGGAGGAAGGTTTTTTCAATTCCGCGGTCGTCATCGATGTGGGAGGAAAGATTTTGGGGCAGTATCGAAAAATCCATGTGCCACAAATTCCTCTTTGGGAGGAGAAGTATTATTTCTCCCCCGGGAATCTCGGGTTCCCTGTATTCAAAACTAAATTCGCCGTGATCGGGATCCAAATTTGTTGGGACAATTTCTTTCCGGAGGGGTCAAGAATCCTTGCTTTAAAAGGGGCGCAGGTCATCTTTTCTCCAACCGCTGCAGCCTTTGCTTCCCACAAGAGGTGGGAAACGGTCATCTCGGGAAATGCCATTTCCAACAGTGTTTATATCTTTCGCATCAATCGTGTTGGGAGTGAAGAAAAACAGGATTTTTACGGAAGGTCTTTTTGTGTCTCTCCCGAGGGAGAGTTAATGGATAAACCCACGGGGATGAAAGAGGCCATTGCCTTCATCGACATCGATCTGAAGGAGATTGAAAGAGTGAGAAAGGAGTGGTCTTTTTTTAAGGATAGAAGGCCTGAAGTCTACCAAGAATTATTCCAGGGCTAACGTTCTCTATCTTCTGTGCCCCCTGCGTTCTTTAATTGAATCGAGGAAAGAATGGAAAAGAAAAAGTTCATTAAGGAATATTTAGAGCCCATCGCGATCGCGATTCTGATCGCTCTTTTTATTCGCACTTTTGTTGTTCAGGCTTTTAAAATTCCATCGAGTTCCATGGAACCGACGCTGCAGGTAGGCGACCACCTTCTCGTCAATAAATTCATCTACGGAATAAAGTTTCCCTTCATTGGGACAAAATATTTTCAATTTAAGAAACCCCAGAGAGGGGACATTATCGTCTTCATTTACCCAAAAGATCGATCCAAGGATTTCATTAAAAGGGTCATTGGAACGGAAGGAGAAAAGGTCGAGATCATTCAAAACAAAATCTTCATTAATGACACAAAGATCGATGATCCATGGGGTCACTTTGATGAAAGGAGTCAATCGGCAAAATATCTTCATCCCATGGAAAAGCATGGACCCTTCCTCGTCCCCAAGGAATTTTTGTTTGTTTTAGGAGATAACCGTGACAACAGTCAGGACAGCCGCTATTGGGGTTATGTTAATGTGAACGAGGTCAAGGGAAAGGCCCTCATCATCTATTTCTCATGGGATCGATATGCAGAAAACTTTTTGGGAAAGGTGAGGTGGGTGAGGTTCGGCAAGTTGATCCGCTAACGAATCCTTCATGTCGGGGACGTCACCCTTGCCTACCGAAGGCAGGCTCGAGGCATGAAAATACTCGGAGTGTTTAGGTTACGGTTAGGAAGCCCGTTCCGTTTAGGGTTAGAGGGTTACGTCAAGTTCTAAACCCCAAACATAACCGAATGACGAAACGGGCATCGTTACCCTTACCCTTCAACGTTTCAACCCCATAATTCAGGATCATCGTTCTTGTCTTTGAAATACATTTTCTGACGCCCATTCAACATCTTTTCTGATCTGTTCCATCAGCTCAGAAGGGGAGTTAAAGCGGGTTTCGTCTCGGATCCTTTTTTTGAAATTGACCTGTATTTCTTCCCCATAGAGGTCCTGATGAAAATTCAAAATGTAAACCTCTACGGAAAGAGGCGTTCCTTCCTTTGCCTGGGCAGGAAGGAAAGTGGGGTTCCTTCCCACATTTGCGAGTCCGTTGAGGAATTGTTGATTCCATACCACCTCGACTGCATAGACTCCCTTTTTGGGATACAATTCTTCCGAAATCTCTAAATTGGCTGTGGGGAACCCAAGGGTTTGTCCCCGCTTCGCTCCCTGGACCACCTTCCCGATGACGGGATAATTCCTTCCCAGTAGCTTCGATGCCTCTTCGACCTCTCCCTCTTTAATGAGCTCTCTAATTTTGGAACTGCTCACCGTGGTGGAACCAATCCTCAGGGGTTCGATCACTTCAACGTCAACCTGGAAGAGCTTACAAACCTGCTTCAGGATCTCAACATCCCCTCTCTGCTTCCTACCAAAGTGGTAATTGTACCCAACGACGATCTTCTTGGCCTTCACCTTTTCGATCAAGATATCTTTGATAAAATCGAAAGGAGAGATTTTTGAGAAACCCAGGGTAAACTCGATACAGAGTACTGTTTCTATTCCTGCCTTCTCTATGAGCATCATCTTTTTCCTAAAAGGGGTGAGGAGGGGAGGGCCGGTTTTGGGAGACAGAACCTTCAGGGGATGGGGTTCAAAGGTAATGACAACCGCTTCACCGTTCTTCTTCTGAGCCTCCTCTTTCACCTTCCCAAAGATCGTCTGATGCCCAAGATGGACACCATCGAAATTACCCAGTGTAACTATAGGATTATTGAAGGGTCTTTTTAATTGATCAATCCCTAAGATGATTTCCATTCCCAAACACCCCACCTTTTGAATGGAAGAACGAAGATTTAATAGAGAGGCCTATTCGTTGCTCTTGACTTTACAACACAAAAATATAAAATAATAACAATTTATTTTCAATGCATTGTTGAGCGTGCCGAAGTGGCGGAATTGGCAGACGCGCTAGATTCAGGGTCTAGTGGGGAGTAGTCCCTGTGGGGGTTCAAGTCCCCCCTTCGGCACCAGAATTTATTTTCTCCTGTCTTTTTGTCTCAGAATTGCAGAAAAATCCTTCCTTCACAGAACCTTCCTCGAGTTTCCAAGAACTTTCCTTATTCTAAAAATGTTTCATACCTCCTGACAAATTATGGCATATTAAATACCTGTTCCTTAGCAACGGGTAAAAATTCCTTTAGATAACAATTTGTTGGATGTTCAATGGGGAATGGTACATTATTTGCTTTAATTGGTACTTAACTAGCCGAGATCTATTACGAACTGAAAACAATTTAGCAGGCTTTTCGGCTTCGGAATAATGGTTTTTGCTGGTGGATAAGCTGAAAATTTTGATACCGGAAACGAGATAGCTTAGTGACATTTTATGGGCTGAATTAAACAAAGAAGTGGTACAAAATTGTTCAAAGGTAAGAATTTATTCAGTCTCTTTTGCCTGAAGATTAAGAGAAGAATTGAGTTTCAATTCAGAAGAGCAACAAAAATTTAATAGTTTTATTACATTAGGCACATTCAGTGATATGTGTAAAAACAGGACAAATGAGAACTAATTGGCATGAAATGTGCTAATTTATATTTACCAGTGTGATTAGAGAAAATGGTAAAAAGTCTTTTAAAATTTAGTACTTGACAAACTCTCTATATATTGGTATAGAGGGGCGGAATATATCTATATATTGTTATTGTCCCTTAAGGGAATTATAAAGGAGTCAGAGATGAAAAAAATGAGGAGATTCGTTGGCAGTAAGTTACCAATTCTTATATGTTTTACCTTTTTTCTCACAGTGAGTGGTTTTCCCGGAACGGTTATCCAAGCCACAGATGCAAAATTTCCTATTGGAGAGATGATTTCGAAAGGAGGAGTGAGATTCGAAGCGAGAGACAACGTATGGAAAAGTATTGATTCTTCTCATTTCCCGGTCTTTGAAAAAGGGAAGATTAAGACCGAGCAGGGGGCAGGCATGGTTACCCTAGGGAATAGTTGCCATCTCGAGATTGCTCAGAATAGTGTTATTTCGTTTGAACAGGTGGATCGTGTGCACCTGACGCAGGGGAGGGTGAGTTTCCGCATTCCCTCCAGTAAGGAGATGACGATCAGAGTAGGAAGCCTTGCAGTAACAAAACCACGAGTCCAACAGGCTTCCAAGGGCGCTGCGATCATTCCGGCCAAGAGCGAAGATACGGTTGGTTCTGTTACGCTTCACTCGAATGGGTCTGTAACGATAAGAAATCTGCAGGGTTCGCTTTCCATTCTCGATCAAGATCGCGTGGTTGTCGCTGCACTCTCTTCAAAAGAGTCAATTACGATTCCTGCCACGATGGCCTCCGGAAAATCATACAAAATGATGGCGCAAGCAGGAGAGGTTAGAGAGAGTAAAAGGGAAACCCAGAATGTCATTGACCAAGAGTGGACCTATTTAGGGCTTAATGCAATTGAGTGGATTGCGGTGGGTTATGCTGCACTGCTTGTGGGAGGATTGACATACGCTTTTTGGCCCGAGGGCGATAAAGACAGAACTGTTGGGCAAGTGAGAACTGTTGAGCAGGAGCAGGTACCCATCTGTCCATAAAACATCGATAAACTGGGTTTGAAAAGATTTCCAATCCTTGCATCAAAACTGGATTGGTTTTTTGTTGAAAAGATTCTTATGAAGAAGACAAACTTATTCTTAATTATCTGTGTCTTCGCTTTCGTCTTATTTTCCTGCGCCTCCACCCCTTCTGTTCAAAAAGAGGCCCCTTCCACGGAACAGATAGCAAGGGAAATAGAATCGTCCAAGAGGGTGAAGGCGATGAACGAGAAACTCTTAATGAGCAGTTTCTCGAGAGGAAGATCATCCAATCGGGACTACAAAATCGGTCCCCAAGATTTACTCGAGATCTCCGTCTTCGAAGTGGAGAAATTGAATAAGACGGTGAGGGTAAGCTCCCAGGGGAATGTCAATTTGCCTCTGATCGGAGTTTTAAAGGTCAAGGGGCTTACGCCGGAGGAATTGGAGAAAGAGATCCGCAGCCTCCTCGCAGAAAAATATCTTCAGGACCCTCACGTGAACGTCCTCATCAAAGAATTTCGCAATCAGCGAATATCAGTGATGGGGTCTGTGAAAAATCCAGGAGTGTTTGATGTCACAGGGACAAGAACGATCTTGGATCTGTTGGCCATGGCGGGAGGGCTGAGAGAAGATGCCGGTCAATTGCTCTTTCTTCTCCGTCCACCCAGAGAAGAGGAGCTATCTCAAAAAGGCAAAGGAGACGATGACCGGAGACCCGAAACGTTCGTGATCGACCTTGAGGGATTATTGGTGGAGGGCAATTTGAAATTGAATGTATCTCTCCTTCACGGTGACGTGATTAATGTTCCTGTTTCAGGAAAGGTGTTCGTGGGTGGAGAGGTGAAGAGCCCCGGAGGATTCGTCAAAGGGAAGAAAATGACCCTCGGTCAGGCCATCATTTTAGCCGGGGGATTAAATTTTTCGGCCAATGGCTCTGATACTAAGATTTTCCGATACTCAGAAAAGGGAACGGATAAAGAAGTCTTGACGTTTAATGTCTATGCAATCCAGAAGGGGCATGAAAAAGATCCATACCTCCAAGAGAACGACATCATCATCGTTCCTCAAAGTGGTGTGAAGGCTTTCTTGAGCGGAGTGAAGGATACTTTTAGGGCTGCCTTTGGGATTGGAAGAGTATCCGTTGGCCTATAAACCTACCAGGAAAGACCTAATGAATAATAAGCAACTCCCTTCAGAACCATATTATCCACCCCCTCCCCAGGGGTATTATCCTCCTTCTCCGCTAGCGGAGAAGGAAATCAATCTTCTCGACTACTTGAAAGTTCTTCGAAAGAGAAAGTGGTTGATCCTGGCCATCTTCTTCATCGTGCTTACCGTCACGACTGTGGGAATCTTTACGGTCAAGCCAGTGTTTAGAGGGACAGCCACGATCCAGATTGACAAGGAGAGTCTCCAGATCGTTGATTTCAGGGAAATCTTCTCCGTCAGTGCATGGGACACAGACTATTATCAGACCCATTATCAGATTCTCGCGAGCCGACAATTGGCGAAACGAGTGATCAATACCCTCAATATTTACGAACATCCGGAGTTCCTTCCAGGGCCAGAGACCCCTCTCCAGAAAGTGAAATCGGGCATTCTGAATCCACTCTCCCAACTGAAATCAACGATTTTAAATTTCGTCTACAATCTCATCACCCCTTCTCCCAAAACTTCTTCTGAAGCTTCTTCCGAAGAAGTTCAGAAAGACCCCGAATCGAATGTGAATTCCCCTGAAACCAAAAAAGAGACAGCAGCTATCAATCAATTCTTAACGCGGATAAACATCGAGCCAGTAAGGAATACTCGCCTTGTCAAAATCCACTTCGATTCATACTATCCTGAACTCTCGAGTCAGGTGGCCAATACGATCGCGACGAACTACATCAAGTTGAATCTGGAAAACCGGTTTAATGCCACAGAGCAGGCGAAAGAGCAGTTAACCCAGCAACTGGATGTCATGAGGGCCAAAGTGGAAAGCGCCGATGAGGCTCTCCAGGAGTTTTGTGAAAAGCACGGATTCATCTTCCTTGATGATAAAGAGAAAAATGTGGCATTCCAGCGCCTGGCTGATTTGAACGAAGCTCTGGCCAAAGCGGAATCGGAGCGGATGGCCAAAGAAGCTCTCTATAAACAGACCAAAAAGGGAGACTTCGATTCGATCCCCTCTGTCCTCGACAATAAGATGATCCAGGAACTAAAGCAAACCTATTTGCAGCTTGAAGTTCAATATTCAAAACTTTCCGATACCTTTAAACCCGAATATCCAGAGATGGTTCGTCTCAGGAAACAGATGGAAACCATTCAGAAACGCCTGAATGGGGAATATGGCAAATACATTAATGCGATAAAAATGGAATACGAATACGGTCTCCGTAAGGAATCGTTGGTTCGTTCTGCCTTCGATCAACAGAAGGGTGTGGTCACCGCAATGCAGCAAAAGAGTATTCAATATAACATTCTGAAGAGAGAGGCTGATACCAACAGAGACCTTTACAAAAATCTCCTTCAACGTATGAAGGAGGCCGGAATCCAGGCAGGCATTACAGCCAGTAATATTCAGGTCATCGACCAGGCAGCAATCCCCGCTCGTCCCCATATACCGAATATCCCCCGTACAATTTTATGGGCTGCTTTTATCGGATTATTATTTGGGGTGGGGATTGCGTTCTTCTTTGAACATCTCGATAACACCATTAAGTCTTCTGAAGAGGTTGAGCAGCTCATTCGATTACCCTCGTTCGGGATGGTTCCAGAAATCTCGTTTGAGAAAAGCAGACAATTGGAGAGGGGTAAAATCTATCCGGTGGAACTCATCACCTTCGGCCATCCCCGATCCATGCTTTCGGAGGTCTACCGGAATATCCGGACCTCCATCCTTCTCTCCTTCTCTGAAAGACCTCCTAAGAGCTTGGTCATCTCCAGCCCTAACCCCATGGAGGGAAAGACCACCACAGCGGTCAATATGGCGATTGCCTTTTCTCAATTGGGATCTCCCGTTCTTATCGTTGACGGAGACATGAGGAAGCCCAGGATTCATAAAGTCTTCAGTGGATCGAATGGGGTAGGGCTTTCGAGTTTTCTTTCAGGGAATGCAGAATTGAAATCGATCATTAAGTCCTCCAGCGTTCCAAACCTCTTTTATATCCCATCGGGTCCTATTCCTCCCAATCCATCAGAACTCCTGGGGTCGAATCTTTTTAAGAACATGTTGCAATTCCTTGGAAGGAGTTTCGAACAAATTATCTTCGATGCCCCGCCGGTGCTCAGCTTTGGTGACTCACTCATCCTTTCTAATTCTGTCGATGGGGTCGTATTGGTGGTGCTGAGCGGGAAAACCCCGAGGGAGGCCCTCAATCAATCCAAAAATGCTCTCTTTCAAGTGAACGCCAAGATTCTTGGGGTCGTAGTCAATCGGGTCGACCTCGAACACGTCGGACACAGTTACTACAACTATGGGAATTATTACTACTACGAACAGGAAGAGAAAAAGAAAGAGCTTCCTTATAATCGATCACATAGGAATCGTTCGAAATAAGTGAGTTGGTGGATCGTGAAAAGAATTTTTTTTTATCTTCTCGTCCTCATCCTTTCTATTGGCATAGCCTATGATCTCCTCTCGACTTGGAGAGGGGTTTCTCTTTTAAAACCGCCCTATCCATCAGAAGAGATATTTTTCAAGGCGCTTCGATTCGCTCCATCCAATCCCGATCCTTTTCATGGGTTGAGTCTTTTTTATCAGTGGGATTTCCGATCGATGGATCTGGAAAAGTCGCTTTCTTATATTCATCAAGCCATTAGGCGAAATCCTTTAGAGCAGACGTATTGGATCAATCTGGCAAAGATCCATCAACGTTTAGAAGAAAAGAAGGCGTTCGAGCGAGCCTTGGAGAATGCGATTTTTGTGAACCCAACGGGGTATCAGGGAAGATGGGTGGCTGGAAACTTATTTCTTCAGGGAGAGGATGTCGCAAAAGCACTCCCCCATTTTTCTTACCTTCTTCGCTACTATCCAGAGCAGAGCAGCCTTGTCTACGATGTCTGGTTAAAGGTGGTTGATGACCCTGACTTCCTCCTGGAGAAACTTGTCCCGGGGGACCCTTCCTCCCTCAGATCTTATCTCTCCTACCTCTACGAAACCAATGATGGCGAGTCAGCCAAGAAGGTCTGGCAAAGGAGGGCCTCCCTTGGGCAGAAGGCGGATCGAAGTGAGACGCTTCGGCATATCGACTTCCTTATTTCGCGGAATGAGTTTAGAGAAGCCACGGAAGTGTGGAAGGCGAGGCTTCAAGAAGAAGGGTTGTCTATTCCAACCGATGGAAATTTGATCACCAATGGAAGCTTCGAAAAGGAAAAAATATTAGGAGGAGGGTTTGACTGGAAGATAACTGAGGTTAAAGGAGCCAAGGTTGCTTTTGATCGATCCGTGGCCTTTGATGGAGACAGTTCGATAAAAATTACCTTTGACGGTAAGGAAAATGTCGATTTCTACCATGTTCATCAGATTGTTTCGCTGAAGCCCAATACGGATTATTCACTCAAAGCCTATATCAGGACAAAAGAGGTTACCACGAAGAGCGGACCTAAAATAGAAGTCTATGGAATCGGGTCAACCTTTTATGGGTCCTCAGAATCGGTGGTCGGGGATAATGCCTGGAAGGAATTGAGTGTGACTTTCCGGACAACGCCCCAATCTCAAGCCGGTGTGGTGAGGGTGAGAAGAGAGAAGACCAACAAGTTTGATCGGCTGATCTCCGGGACTGTTTGGTTGGATCATATTCAACTCACAGAAGTAAAACATTGAAATGGAGCAACACTTTAACTCTTTGAAAAGTCTCTTTTTCTGTCATTCCCGCGTAGGCGGGAATCCAGACGCCTTCCTTGCGAAAGCAGGGAACTGATGTAAAGGAACTGGATTCCTGCTCCCCGCTTTCGCGGGGACAAGTTTCCCTCTGCAGAAGCAGGGGCAGGAATGACAAGCTCGCAAGAGGCTTTATTTGGAACAACTTCTCAGAAAGCTAACTTTATACGAAATGGGAACTTTGTAGATGAGTGAAAGGGTGAATGCCTTAGGAATATCAAAAGGGTATTAGATGGATTGACCCACTCATCCAATCGCCCATTCATCCATTCACCCATAAACGGATTATGAAAGACTATTATAGAATTCTTGGCCTTAAAGAGACCGCCACTGCAGAGGAGATTCACCATCGGTGGATCGAATTAATGCAGAAATATCATCCTGACCATAGCCCCGATGGAAAGTATGATGAAGAAATGGCCAAAAAGATTAATGAGGCCTATCAAGTTTTAAAACATTCGGCTTCTCGCATGGGATACGATCTCGAGAGGCAAGATCAAAGAAGTCAAAAAACATTTTCAGCGTGGAAACTTATTGTCCCAGTTTCGGTTCTAACGATCATCCTCATCTTCACTGTCTTTCTTTTTAGAAAACCTGAAGCCCCTGTGTCTCTGAATCAACAACCCATATTGCCATCCCCTAAGGCCACCGTCCCCTACGAAGAACCAACGCGCCAGGTTATCTCCCCCAAAGAGCCCTCCAAGGTCGAAAAAAGTGTGAGCATTGAAAAAGAGAAAGAAGAAAAAGTTTCACCCCGACAGATAGGCCAGGCGAAGAAGACTGCACCTTCGGTTGCAATAAAAACGGTTGAACCGTCCCTTCCAATTGGTCGGCCTGAAATTCCCACTAAATCTCCGGCGCCTTCACCTTCCACGGAGTTGAGCCGTCCACGACCTGTTGAAAAACAAAAGCCTACTAGCATTTCAGAACTTTCTAAGAAAATTCCTGCGGTTCACTCTGCACCGGATTCGAGTGCCTCCGTCAAGAAAGAAGATCCATCAGCGGTCACTAAACTTCCTCTCTCCGTTGCTACGGAAGAGGAGGTCAGGAAATTTTTTGATCATTATATTGAACGTTATAACAAGAGAGACACGCCGGGTTTTCTTTCTCTCTTCTCCCCAAAAGCCATCCAGAACCAGAAAGATGGATTGGAAGGGATCCAGAGGATTTATGAGAATTTCTTTTACCAGAGTCTGGAACTTCGATATTCGGTGGAAGATATGAAAGTTGAGATTTATCAGAACGCCGTGGAAGTAAAAGCTCGATATGAAGTGGATCAGATTCTAAGAATAGATGGAGAAAAGAAAATATGGAAGGGACGCATCCAATGGATGTTAGTCAAAGAAGATGGAGTCCTAAAGATAATCTCCGTGAATTATAAACATGACAGTACTCCTTAAAGGTAAAAGGAGAAGATCAATGGAAATTAAGAAGATCTCATTCATTTTCGTAATCGCCCTCTTTTTGGGGTGGCCACCCTCTCTTCGGGCACAGGTCCCGCCTGCCTTTGAGAGCCCCCCGGTGATTTCGGAGACGGAGGCCCGAAGATTCATCGATGGATATGTCGATCAATACATCAAGATGGACATCGATGCTTTTATGGTTCTGTTCTCAAAGCGAGCGATTGAAAATCGAATGCTGACTTATGCGGATATCCGTGACCTTTATCAAATGACGTTCGATAACAGTGAGTCTTTAAAGTATGATCTCGACGTTTCCACGATACACATTTACAAAGAAGGGGCAGCGGTGGTGGGTCGATATGAAGTCATACAGGCGCTTAAAGGGAGTCCCTACAAGAAGGTTTACAAAGGGAATATTCAATGGGAACTCATCCGGGAAGACGGCGCTTTAAGAATCAAAGAGATCAATTATGGGAGAGATTACCAATGGGATAGGCCTTGGCACCCTTATCCTTAGGGAGAAGCTTATCCTATCTTTTTGAAGAATGATGCTTAACACAATAATGAAATTCATACTCGTTCTACTCTTCATTTTCACACCCATTGCGTTTGGGTCAATGGAGATCTGGGCCTTCTCTTTGATGGAGTTGGGCATTCTTCTCCTGATCATCCTCTGGTCCATCCATCATTTAACGTGGAATCCGCCTGCCTACCGGTCAGGCAGGGAATTCGGAGTGTGGAATTTCAAATATGAAATGATATTCCTTTCTTTATTCTTAATTCTCGTTCTTTTCCAGATGATTCCTCTTTCTGCGGGGATCACCAAGGTCCTCTCTCCGAAGACTTATGAACTCCGGCATGCTCTTGCTAATGCAATTCCGCAATCCGCAATCAGCAATCCACAATTCCCAATTTCCTTCGTCCCTTTCATTACTAAAATCGAATTTTATAAGTGGCTCACGTTGATCGCCTTTTTTCTATTTCTCCTTCATTGGAGGTATTTTGGGGATGGGATTCGAATCACAAATCAACTTATTATCGTTATTTTCCTTACGGGAGTCTTTGAATCACTTTATGGAATGTTTGAATTCTTTAGCGGTCACCAGCACATCCTTTATTTGAAAGGAATATCCTCTGTTACAGGAACTTTCATTAATCGCAATTACTTCGCAGGTTATTTACTTATGGTGATTCCGTTAAGCATGGGCCTCTTCTTTTCTCGTGAAGCTCTTTACGCAACTCGTTTCAAAGGATGGCGACAGCGCCTATCTTCGCTCGATGGAAAGACTCTTCTCATAGGGTTTGGGATCATGGTGATGATCTTAGGGCTTATTTTCTCAGCATCGAGAATGGGAATTTTAAGTCTGCTCCTATCTTTCACATTGATCAGTATTCTTTTTAAAACCCCTCAAAAGGGAAAGGGTTTTTCAAAGACCTCTCTTTTGATCTTAGGCTTGGCCTTGCTATGGGCTCTGTGGATTGGGCTTGATGCGGTGATCAGCCCGTTCTTCAACGTTTCGGAAGATCTGAAATGGAGATGGACGGTATGGGGAGACACCCTTAGGATCGTAAAGGATTTTTCCATCTTAGGGTCAGGCCTCGGAACTTTCAGCCAGATTTTTCCAATGTACAAGTCTTTCCATATGCGAAGACTTGTAACCCATACTGAGAACGACTTTCTTCAACTGTCCTCCGAGGTAGGATTAATCGGGATGGGAATTCTTTTCATCTTGTTTATTTTTCTCTTTGTTAAAGCGGTCTCTGGATTACGATCGATGTCCATTACAGATTCCCGGAGATATTTTGGGATTGGAGGCCTGGTAGGCATTCTGGCACTGATGTTTCATAGCATCGTGGAGAGAAATCTGCAGGTTCCAGCAAATGCTTTTCTCTTCACGTTTCTTTGGGCCATGGTTCTCAAGATGGCCACCTACAGACCGGGGGCAAAAGTTATAAGGGGAGATTAGATGAACTCAGTGAACTCGGTAAACTCAATAAACTCAATGAACCCAACGAACCCAACAGACCCAATAAACCCAATAGACCCAATGAACTCAACAAACTCAGGTGATTTGAGATTATGGTATGTCATTCATACAAAACCAGGCGATGAGAATCGGGTTAGGACCCACCTCCATAACCAAGAAATCGAGAGCTTTTCCCCTCTTTTGGAAACCTACCAGTACTGCAACGGAAGGATGATTCCGAAGATTAAACCCTTATTTCCGAATTACCTCTTTGCCAGACTTGACCTTGAACTTCACTACTACAAGGTGAAATGGACAAGGGGAGTGAACAGGATCTTGGGAAGCAGAAATGAGCCAATCCCTATTTCTGAGAATGTAATTCAGACGATTAAAGAGCGGTCAGGAAAGGACAACCTCGTAAAGTTAGAAGACGAATTAAAAGATGGAGATATGGTTCAAGTCAATTCAGGTCCATTCAAAAGCTTAAGGGGAGTCTTTCAAAAAATGATGTCCAGCAAGGGAAGGGTTCGGATTCTTCTTAGTCTCATTGGTGTAGATGTCCCTGTTCAAATATCTCGATGGCAGATCAAAAAAGTAGCGTAGGGAATGGTTGGAGGTATGAGGTTAGAGGTTAGGGGTTTGAAAGCCTCCGACCTCAATCCTCCAACCTCAAACTTAAAATATTTTGCCCAGTCCTCTGGCACAATTGAAGAAAGTGGAATTCAGCCGAATTCAAAAAAATTCGATACGGCGGAAGCCTATGTAAATTTCCAGCGAATTATTCGAATGATGACGAATTGAACGAACGATACCAAATGTTTAATTGATATTCGTTTCATTCGTTGACATTCGTCCTATTCGTTCTAACCACAAAATTCGTGAACATCTTCTTCTCAGTCCTATCTGCCGTTTATATTGCTGCAATTTTCCTCTTAGCCGATTCACCCATGGTTTCTGATGTGACACCCTTCAACCCTTACAGCCTTCTTCACATCCCTCTTTATGGCATCCTTACCCTTTTACTTATCCTTGCAAACTGGTCATCCGTTTTTGTGAAAAGAAGTAACTCAACGAACTCAACAAACTCAACGAACTCAATAGACCCGACAAACTCAAAGAACCCAATGAACCCAACAAACTCAAGAAACCTGGTTGCTGCTGGGATCATTGCTCTCGTAGTCGCGATTGCGGACGAAATCCACCAAGCCTATCTTCCAAACCGCAATGCTTCGGTCATTGATGTTCTACTCGATATCGTTGGAATAATCCTTTGCATTGCCCTGATCTCCAGGGTCGCAAGCAAATCAAGGTTTATTAATGTCATAATGTTAATTAGCCGAAAGACTCAGAAAAGGGTTTATGATTGATCTAAAGTTATAGTCAACCCAATAGACCCAATAAACCCAGTAAACCCGAAAGTGGACTTAGATTATCAGACCATATTCAGAGAGTTTAACAAGCTCGGAATCGATTATCTCGTAGTGGGGGGCTTGGCTGTTAACTTCCACGGTGTGCCGAGAATGACCTATGACATTGATCTGATGATCCTTCTTCAATCAGAAAACATTCTCAGACTTGTATCACAACTCACACGTTGGGGCTACAAGCCAAAAATCCCTATAGACCCAAGGGATCTTGCTGACGAAAAGAAGAGGAATTCATGGATTCGGGACAAGGAGATGAAGGCTCTCAATTTTTATAGTGAAAAACTGCCCATCGGTGAGATCGATCTTGTATTTGAATCACCGATCCCATATGATAAACTCAAAGAAAGATCTGTCAAGGTAGAGCTTCAGGAAGAGAAAGTCCCCTTGATATCAATCCATGACCTGATTGAGCTCAAAATAAAAGCAGGCCGCAAACATGACCTTACAGATGCTGAGCATTTAAGGAGGATCTTGGAAAAATAATGGAAGAAAATAGAAAGGGGTTTACATATTATGTTAGTCAAGAACAGATTGATGAATACATGAAATGGCCCATGGAACGTCGTCTCCAATGGCTTTTCCTTGCTAATAAGATGAGAAAATCCCTCCCCCGCAAAACGATTGAACTCCAGGAAGCCTTCCGCCAAGGCAAAAAATAATAGTAAGTGAAAAATTCTGATCAAACTGAAATAATAATCGAGGCTGGGCGAACGGAAGCTCAATACTGGAGAGATCTTTACCGATATAGGGAATTGTTCTACTTTCTCTCCTGGCGAGATATTTTGGTACGTTATAAACAGACTGTCATCGGCATTGCGTGGGCAGTAATACGGCCTTTTTTGACGATGGTTGTGTTCACGATCGTCTTTGGTAAGCTCGCAAAATTACCTTCTGAGGGAGCCCCATATCCAATCTTAGTCTTCTCTGCGGTTCTTCCATGGCAGTTCTTTGCCAATGCATTATCAGAGACTAGCAACAGCCTGATTGGCAATGCTAATCTGATTTCAAAGATATACTTTCCTCGTTTGATCATCCCGGCAAGTTCGGTGATTACGAGTTTCGTTGATTTCCTGATCTCCGCAATAATTCTTGTGGCACTTATAATTTGGTATCAGTTCGTGCCCGGGTGGAGAGTCGTGACTTTGCCTTTTTTTGTAATGATTGCCTTTGCCGCTTCTATGGGTTGTGGTCTCTGGCTGGCAGCGCTGAATGTAAAATATAGGGACTTCCGTTATATTATCCCATTCATTGTTCAATTCGGCCTCTTCATTTCGCCAGTTGGGTTTAGCAGCAGCATAGTTCCTGGAAGATGGCGATTACTTTATTCTATCAATCCAATGGTAGGTGTCATTGACGGATTCCGATGGGCAATCATTGGAGGCGAGACCTTGATCTATTGGCCGGGATTTCTTCTCTCGTTGTCGTTGGTGATAATCCTTCTTATTACTGGAATCCGTTACTTCCGAAAAACCGAAAAAACCTTCGCCGATATCATCTAACTCAACAACTGAACAATGTCAGATACCGTAATCAAAGTAGAAAATTTGGGCAAAAAATACCTGATTCGCCATCAGCAGAGCGAGCGATACACGGCGCTCCGCGACGTCCTCACCAACAAATTTAAATGCTATGGAAAAAGATTATTAAGCCTCCAACCTCATTCCTCCAACCTCCAACCCTCTGAGGAGGAATTCTGGGCCTTGAAAGACGTATCCTTTGAGGTTAAAAAGGGGGACCGACTAGGCGTCATTGGTCGGAATGGCGCTGGAAAGACTACCCTCTTAAAGCTCTTGAGCCGCATAACAGAACCGACAACTGGCCGCATTGCCATCAAAGGCCGGGTGGCAAGTCTCTTGGAAGTAGGGACAGGATTTCATCCTGAGCTTACCGGAAGAGAGAACATATTCCTTAATGGGGCGATCCTTGGGATGGCTAAGGCCGAAATAAGAAAGAAATTTGATGAAATCGTAAACTTCGCCGAAATAGAAAAGTTTCTGGATACACCAGTTAAGCGTTATTCCAGCGGGATGTATGTGCGTTTGGCCTTTGCTGTTGCGGCTCATCTCGAACCAGAGATTCTATTAGTGGACGAAGTCCTAGCTGTGGGAGATATCGGGTTTCAAAGGAAGTGTCTTGGTAAGATCAGCAAGGAAACAAATGGCGGACGTACAGTGCTCTTCGTAAGTCATCAAATGAATCAGATTCGGCGGCTATGTGAGAAAACGATATGGCTGGACTTTGGAAGAGTTCGAGAAAGAGGTGTCACTTCAGAAGTTGTGAGTGCGTATGAAACTTCAATAACTTCGATATCCCTTGAAGCAGTCAACAAGAAGGATGATGAACACTCAACGGCTCGATTCATTAGGTGGGAGATAGTAAACCCTCAAAACGATCGATCGAATGTCCTCACTGTGATAGGCCCAGTTACTGTAAGGTTCATCGTGAAAATTAGAAAATTAATCAAGAACGGACACCATGGTGTTGCGCTCTTCAATAGCGACAATCAACTCATGTGGGCAACAGCGATCAATGATTTACAAATTGAAACTGGTATCTATGCCTTTGTTTACAATCTTCCAACTTTACCTATCCGCCCAGGTGTTTACCATTGGCAGGTCAGCCTTTACGATGAGAATGATCTGTTGGATGTCTGGTTTGGCGTACCCGAAATGATTATTGCCACTGAACCGACAGGGCATCATCTCGATGTGTGGCAAGGGGTCTTAAATCTGCCGTGCGAGTTCAGTGTCAAGAAAGAGTAGAGATGAAACAAGATTGGATTTTTGACCAAAGACATTATAGACATATTACTAATGCTAGAATTAATTTCTTGAATAAGTGGTTGCCAGATCTGATTACTGCCCAAGGATTAAAGAGTGCGTTAGACGTTGGCTGCGGGGTAGGGGATTTTTCTCGCTACTTGACTGGCTTAGGCCTAGAGGTTGTTGCATTTGATGGTCGTGCGAAGAATGTTGAAGAAGCGCAGCGGCGTTATGAAGGCATCAAGTTTATTGTCCATGACATAGAAAAGTCAGCAGTGAAGAAACTTGGCACCTTTGACCTGCTCCTTTGTTTCGGTTTTCTATATCATCTGGAAAATCCTTTTCTCGCAATCCGGAATTTGCACGGTTTAACGAGGAAGATAATGCTCATTGAGTCCATGATAACGCCCAGCTCTGTTCCAAATGCGAGCTTGGTCGATGAATGGCCTAGCGAAGATCAATCCTTAAACTATGTCACCCTAGTTCCATCAGAATCAGGATTAGTGAAAATGCTTTATCGTGCCGGATTTCCATACTTATATTCTTCCCTCATTTTGCCTGACCACATAGATTTCCATGATACCCTTGAATCTCGCCGTAAACGTACAATCATCGTTGCCTCAAAGGTGCCTTTACAGCTACCTTTCTTACGTATAGTTCCTGAACCCACTACAAAAAACCTTTGGCTCAAGCCTATGGGCTCCTACTTTAGTCGCTTGTATCGTTTTCTTCGAAGGCCTTTGCGAGAAAAACGAATCTCTCTTCGTTTTGGTTTAAAAAAGTTATGGTTTTGGTTAATTCCATTGATTCCCTTACCCATTCGCCTCCCGTATGGAGGATGGTGGCTCGTAGGAGATGATACTTGCAGTGACGCGATTTTTGCAAATATGTTTGAGGAAGCCGAATGGCGCTTTGTGGCAAACTTGTTAAAAAAAGGAGCTACAGTCCTTGATATTGGGGCCCACCACGGATTCTATACAATTCTCGCTGCAAAAAGCGTCGGCCCTTTAGGGCGAGTCATTGCTTTTGAACCTTCTCCGAGAGAACGAGAGAGGCTTTCGAGGCATCTAAAGCTCAATTGGTGTTCAAGAGTAAAAGTAGAACCTCTTGCACTAACATGTCAAGATGGAGAGGCAACATTGAATCTTGTAGATGGCCGAGACACAGGATGTAATAGCCTTCGTTTTCCCGCAATTTCGGAACCCACAAAAGCAGTAATTGTAAAGACAATGGCTTTAGATCATTACCTAGCAGAAAAGAACATCTCTCATGTTGACTTTATTAAAATGGATGTAGAAGGGGCAGAGCTAGAAGTATTGAAGGGTGCAAGAGCG
Organism: uncultured Syntrophaceae bacterium; assembly: GCA_964390545.1. Taxonomy (GTDB): domain Bacteria; phylum Desulfobacterota; class BSN033; order BSN033; family UBA1163; genus CAYMJV01. The sequence goes on along the minus strand of CAYMJV010000011.1, from coordinate 3,498 downwards.
TTGCTTACTCGAACTCCAAGACCAATTCTTATGGTGGAGATACAGGACATTCGGACGGCTCCTTGGGGCTACCCAGCGTCTTTTATTTATGATTTCTTAGCTGAGAGGGGTTTCCAGTGGTTTTCGATCGGCACTATTGGATCACTTAAGCCTTCCGAAAAAGCAGACTATTACGAAGCTAATCTGGTTGCTGTGCCTGAAGAACGCCTTTCAGAATTAAATAGGTTAATAGAGGCGATTTGAATAGGGATGGAATCAACCAAAGAATAAGAATATTACTTGCAGAATCGCTATGTTAAGGCCTTTCGTCTGTTAAGATAACATACTTCATCGCCTTGTTCTGGTTGAAACGATACGTGAAGGACTATGTGCGATTCAACTTTAAATGACCTTCCTATGCCGCCATCTGGGAAGACGGGTTGGCCATGGACAAAACAGTCAAGACCATTGTATCCTGCAACGAGGGATGGAAAGCCATGGCCTAAAATCAGTGTTATCACCCCATCTTATAATCAGGGGAAATTTTTGGAGGAAACAATGCGATCAGTTCTCTTGCAGAATTACCCTGACCTTGAATATATTGTTATGGACGGAGGGAGCACTGATAATTCGGTTGATATCATAAGAAAATACGAACCCTGGTTAACCTGTTGGGTAAGCCAAAAGGATAGTGGTCAAGCTGACGCAATATATCGAGGATTTGAGAGAGCGAGTGGTGAAATTATTGCTTGGATAAATTCAGACGATTATTACCTGCCCGATGCCTTTGCTTCAGTTGCGTCCCTGTTTGTTAAGCATCAGGAGGCGGAATTGGTAGTTGGTGGACATTTTGCAGTCGACGAAAAGAGTACGTTGATACGGAAGTACCCAAGCTTCAATCAAGATTCCAGGTCCTTGCTTTATTGGGGCCAACGCATCCCACAAATGAGTTCTTTTTGGCTCCGCAATATTTTTTTCCAAGTTGGAGGTTTCGATCGCAACTTGGTGTTTGCATTTGATTATGACATGTTGCTGAGATTTACCAAACGGAGGAAACCGTACGAATGCAAAAGATTCATCGCGGCACATCGTCTGCATGCTTCTACTAAATCGAACACAATTTGGCAAACTTCAGGAAAACCAGAAGTGGAAAGGCTGCAACAGGCCTATGCCGAGCAGATAAATTGCAGCAGAGAAAAAATAAGAATTATTGAGAGAGCAGAACTGCAGTATGAGCTAAACCAGCTAAGAATGATCGAGTACGTCTTACTCAAACCTGACATTTATGCTATTTCACTTCTTAGGTCGATGGCGTGTATAACTAAATACTTTCTTTATAGGTTTCGCGAATAGAAGCGGTTGATGTTGAGTTCTCTTTTGGGTCTCACCCTTATTCTAGCCAACAGATTGTTTATGGACCTGCGGTATGTTTAAGAAGGCTTTAGGATAATGGAAGTTCGGTGTCAAGCTTTTTCGGATATAAATTAATTTGTTATGTGTAACGGAAATTGCCTGATTTTTGGCGCGACTAACCTAACAAAAGAACAGGTTGTTGGGAAGAGAATAATTGAAGTTGGCGCCTATAACGTCAACGGTAGTCTTAGAGTGTTTTACGAACAATTTGATCCAGCAGAATATGTCGGAATAGACATCGAGGAAGGGCCTGGTGTTGATATTAGATGTAGTGCTGAAGATATGATAGAAAAGCTTGGATCGGTTAGCTTCGACATTCTCATTTCAACCGAATTGTTGGAACATGTGAGAAATTGGAGAAAAGTTATATCTAATATGAAGAACATCCTACGACCAAATGGGTTGATATTGCTAACAACCAGATCCAAAGGAGCTCCTTACCATGGTTATCCGTTTGATTTCTGGCGTTATGAATCTGAAGATATGAAGCATATATTTGCTGATTTCGTTATCGAAAGGATCGAGTCTGACCGTGAGTCTCCGGGAGTTTTTATGAAAGCCAGAAAACCGGACGTCTTTACTGAGAGAGATTTATCTGATTATGAATTATTTTCGATAGTTCTGAATCAGAGGACGACAGATTTGGACGAAGCATGTCACCAAAGGTTCTTACGTTATTACCGTAAGAGAGAATTATTTGAAACTAAAATGAGAAAGATCTCAAATAGGTCTAAAGCGATATTATTGAAACTACATCAGATCTATTTCCTAAACATCAAGCTCGCCAGGAATAAGTTTACTACTTGAAAAAAGCACGAAGGTGATGTTTTCTTTACCACCCAACACACAAATTGGCCTTTAAATCCTTATGGAGACGCTATATAATCTTGATAAAACCCCTTCGGCAGAACCTTCCTTAAAAAGGAACATTGTGCCAGATGCCAAAAGGTCTGAGAATTTTACATCTCTCCCTTGGAGAGCGCAATCTGACTCACTTTGGGGGCATCTTCCTTATTCATCAGTTTTGCAAAAAACTGAGATTAAAATGGTATTTGCAAAAACAGGTCTCTTTCCCTCAGCGTTCCAGTTATTATCATCCCGTCGAGCTGGTCCTGGCTATCCTCTATGCTTTGATTGCTGGCATCCCCCGTTTGAGCAAAACCAAGATTCTACAGGGCAATGGTGCTTTTCAGCAGATCATCGGTTTAAAGAAATTTCCTTACGCCAGCAGTTTAAGGCGATTCCTCAAACGAATCAATCCCCATGTCATTCAAAGCATCACCAAAGTTCACGATCAGTTAAGGCTAAAGATGTTCTATTTACGCAAACCTCGTACTAGCCTTCTATTCGATCTCGATTCTTCCGTTCTTACCCTTTATGGCAAGTTCATCGAGGGTGCCGAAGTCGGCTACAATCCTCACAAAAGAGGAGCTCGTTCTTACCATCCGTTACTCTGTTTCGAATATCATTCCAGAGACTTTTGGCATGGTCTCTTAAGACCTGGAAACGTTTATACCTCTTCAGGTGCTCCGGAATTCTTCCAAGAATGTCTGGGGAAAATTCCCCATGGCATTTATCGGATCCGGGTAAGAGCCGATTCCGGTTTTTTCGATCACAAATTTATCGAGCCTCTGGACCAAGAGGGCATTGGCTATGTCATCGTAGCCAAGATGACCCGCCCAATCAAAAACAAAATAGGGAATCTTCGTTATTACCGGTTCAAGAAGAACTGGGGAGCAGCCGAGTTTTTCTACAAACCTTTCCGGTGGAAGGAACCTCATCGTTTTGTAGTCATCCGTCGTCCCCTCCCCGAGAAAGACTCCGAACAACTGACGCTTTTCACTTTGAGGCGTTACAGCTATCAGGTCTTTGTCACCAATCTCCCTCTCAGAGCAGAAGAGATTTGGTATTTCTATCGACCCAGGGCAGCAATCGAAGTCACTATCAGGGAACTCAAAGAAAGTTATGCTTTGGCCAAGATTCCGACCAACAGTTTTCAGGCCAATCAGTTCTATTTCCATCTCTTGCTCTTCGCCTACAATCATGTCAATTGGTTCAAGAGACTCTGTCTACCTCCAAGATTTCAGAATGCAACCTTAGAGACCA
>CAYMJV010000010.1:0-50430 GCA_964390545.1 uncultured Syntrophaceae bacterium | reverse complement strand
TCATTCCTTCGAAGCCCGCGCCAAAGGCATCCCCAAGAAAACAGCCCAGGATCGCCCCCTTGAATTTGTCTCGAAGTATTTCGTGAGATAAAAACGCCAAAGTGGTCCTTTTTTAGTTGTTCAGGTTTAACAATTTTAAATGTCAAAGTTCAAATGATAAATCAACCCATTCGACTCCCCGGTCTGAAGCCCGGGGTATGCTCAGGGTTGATACTGAGCGGCGCTTCTTGCCCCGATTTAAAAATCGGGGTTTGGCGCCGTCGAACGTATCAACTCCTAAGCTCAAATGTCAACAGTATTCTTGAGCTTTTGAAATTTGACATTCATTTGACATTTGGATTTTGAACTTCGAACTTTAATCTTTTTGAAGGGGTTTTCCAACCAATCTCTTATAAGCCTCAAGATATTTTTCTCGAGTTTTTTGAATGATCTCTTTTGGTAATTCGGGCGCCGGAGGACTCTTATCCCATTTCAGGGAAAGGAGGAAATCTCTTAAGAACTGCTTATCAAAACTCTTTTGGGAACCCCCGGGACGGTATTCACTCTGTGGCCAGAACCTTGAAGAATCCGGCGTCAGGAGCTCATCAATAAGCAGAAGTTTTCCATCTCTGCTTCCAAACTCCATCTTGGTATCGGCGATGATGATTCCCCGTTGTTCTGCAAAATCTCGGGCCTTCTTGTAGATGGCCAAGGAAACGAATTTCAACTGATGAGCCAGATCCTTTCCAACAACCTTTTCAACCTTCTCTAATGTGATATTTTCGTCATGAAGGCCTACCTCTGCTTTGGTAGCCGGAGTGAAAATGGGTTCTTCCAATTTTGAGGACTCCAGGAGTCCCTTGGGAAGTTTTATTCCACAGGCTACTCCTCTCTCCTTATACTCCTCCCAGCCTGACCCAGAGAGATAACCCCTGACCACGCACTCAACCGGCAGGGGTTCTGTTTTCACCACCAGCATGGCACGACTCTTCAGATTCTCCTTGTAAGGTTGACACTCCTTGGGGAAGTCTTCAACCTCTGTAGAGATGACGTGATTGGGAATAATATCTTTCGTCAAATCAAACCAGAATTTGGAGAGTTGTGTCAAGACTTTACCCTTATCCGGAATTGGATTTGGCATGACCACATCGAAGGCTGAAATTCGATCCGTCGCGACGATAAGGAGCCGATCTCCAAGATCGTAGATGTCTCTTACCTTTCCCCTACCTTTCAGCGTCAAAGATTTGAATTCCGTCGTTGAAATCACATTGGATGCCATAGAAACCTCCTTCATTCCTCCACCATTCCAACATCCCATTGACCCATTCGGCGGCGCCCCCTCGGCCTGAGCGCAGTCGAAGGATCAGACCGGGAAGTCGAAGGGTTGACTTTTCTACTATTCATGTTATCTTTTTTCAAAATTCCCCACTCTCATCTTGAGGCGCTAACAGATGATCGGAAACAAAGTCGGCCATCGGCTTGACCCTTGGCTCTACACGGCCCTTAGCAAAGTCTTCGGAAAACGGGGCAACCCCAATTCTTTCACGATCATGGGTTTTTTTGCAACCCTGATAGCCTCTGTCTTTATTCTTAAGGAACTCTGGGTGGCAGCAGGTTTGATGATCGTCCTTTCGGGACTCCTCGACCTCTTTGACGGAGTGCTTGCCAGAAAGTTAGAAAGGGTGACTCTTTTCGGTGGCTTCTTGGATTCCGTTTTGGATCGGTATTCTGATCTCCTCCTCCTGCTGGCCCTCCTCATCTATTACTTAAGAAAAGGCGTCCCTGGTCTCGTCATCCTCACTTTCGTCGTTAGTCTCGGAACAATTTTGATCCCTTATGTTCGAGCAAAGGCAGAATCCCTCCAGATTCCGTGCAGTGTCGGATTGATGGAGAGGGCTGAACGGATCATTCTCCTCTCGGCAGGAACCTTGTTCCAATGGATGGAGCCCATCCTCTGGATTCTGGCCATCCTTACTCACTTCACCGTCTTTCACCGCATTTACTACGTGTGGAAGAAACTCCGTTCTCCTTCGGAGAACGAAAATCCCAAACCCCGAATTACAAATCCAAAATAAATCCCAAACTCCAATAACATTTTGAGACCCTTGTTGTCATGCTGAACTCGGTTCAGCATCTCGGTTTGTCCTGAGGCTGAGATCCTGAAATCGTTAGATCCTGAATCAAGTTCAGGACCTGGTTCAGGATGACATATTCAAGAAATTCCAAATATGTTTGGCTAGAATTTATTTGGATTTTGGTGCTTGGAATTTGGTGCTTCCTAAGGTTCCCCTGCCATGCCCTGGATTTCTTTCAGCAGCATTTTAGCAAAATCCCTCTCCTTTACCTTTCTGACTACTCTTCCTTTTCTGAAAAGGACCCCCGCCTTCTTTCCTCCAGCAATTCCGATATCCGCTTCTTTCGCTTCGCCCGGACCATTGACCACGCATCCCATAATCGCAACAGTCATGGGGGTCGTCATATGTTGAACATTCTTCTCAACTTTTTTTACGAGAGGGGTGAGGTCAATTTCACACCGGCCACAGGTTGGGCAGGAAATGATTTCGACGCCCCGCTTCCGGATTTTTAGGGCCCTCAATATTTCATAGCCCACACGGACTTCTTCAACAGGGTCTCCGGTTAGAGAAACCCTGAAGGTATCTCCAACGCCCCCGCTGAGTAGAAACCCAATTCCTATGGCTGATTTGACGATCGCTCCCGAGCCCCTGCCGGCTTCCGTGATTCCAAGATGGAGCGGATAATCAGACTTTTCCGAGAAGAGCCGGTAAGCCTCCACGGTTCTCGGGACATCAGAGGCTTTCAATGAAACTTTAATCAGATGAAAACCAAGATCCTCTAAATACTCAATGCTTCGGAGACCGCTCAGAACCATGGCTTCTGCAGTCGCTCCCTCGTAATGCTTGAGCAGGTCTTTCTCAAGAGAACCCGCATTGACCCCGATGCGGATGGGGATGGATCTCGCCTTTGCCTCGGTGACAATGGTCTTCAGCCGATCCCTTCCTCCGATATTGCCAGGATTGATACGAAGCCCATCTGCTCCGGATTCCATCGCTTTCAGGGCTAATGGGACGTGAAAGTGGATATCTGCGATGAGGGGGATTTTGATCCTTTTCTTGATTTCGGCTATGGCAAGGGCTGCTCTTTCATCGACCACAGCAACTCGAACGATTTCACAGCCTGCTTCTTCAAGACGGTGGATTTGATGAACTGTTTTCCGAACATCCCTGGTATCCGTCTTCGTCATCGATTGGACAGAAATGGGAGCGTCTCCTCCAATCTTTACAGAACCAATAGAGATCTGACGGGTTTTCCTGCGAATGATCATATCTCAGTTCGGAGTTCGGAGTCTGAAATTTAATGATAAGAACTTCGAACTATAGTGAACGTCGAAAGAGGGTTGTCATTGCGAGGAGCGAAGCGACGCGGCAATCCCATGAGATTGCTTCACTTCGCCCTGTACACCATACGGTGCAGGGCTTCGTTCGCAATGACACTCTATGTCTGTTAGGTTATTTATGACGCTCACTATATTGCTCCGAACTATCTTGTTGTCTGTCGGGAGGTTCTCCAACTTTCAGCAATCATGTACAAGGTAGGTACAAAGACCAGTGTGAGGAAGGTTGAAACTGAAAGTCCTCCAATCACGGCGATTGCCAAAGAGGCATTGGCCTCGGCACCCTCTCCTATTCCCAAAGCCATTGGAATCAGTCCGCAGATGGTTGTCAGGGTCGTCATCAAAATCGGTCGGAGACGAATCCTACCCGCTCTCACAATAGCTTCCTTGAGTTCTACCCCTTCGCCCCTGAGCCGGTTGATATAGTCAACCAGAATGATCGCATTGCTCACAACAACCCCGACCATCATGATGATCCCGATGAATGAAATCACGCTCAAGGTATTTCCTGTCACAAAAAGGGCCCAGACAACGCCGATGAAGCCCAACGGCACAGAAAACATGATCAAAAACGGATGCAGGAGCGAACCAAACTGGGACGCAAGAACCATATAGATCAAAACGACAGCAAGGATCAGGGCAAAGAGGAGCATTCGAAAGGCCTGTTGCTGCTCAAGACGTGCCCCCTTCAAGCTGACAGTGAATCCCTCCGGGATCTTCATCTGGGAGATCTTCTTTTCGATCTCCTGCGCAATCGACCCGAGGTCCCGACCGCTCGTATTGGCCGTCACATGGACAATCCGTTGCTGATACTTTCGCTCGATCTGCGTCGGAGAGAATACCTGAACCAACTCCGCTACATTTTCCAAAGCAACCACTTTGCCCCCCGTGACAGGAATGGGTAGCCGGCGCAGGTCTTCCAGCTTGCTCCGATCTCCTTCAGCAAGACGAACCCTCACTATATGCTCCCTCCCGGTTACCGGGTCCACATAGACAGAGGATTCGTTCCCTTCAATGGCAGTCTTCACAACATTCGCCACCCGCGAGGTCGTCAGTCCCATAGTCGCTGCCCGGTCCTGGCGCATTCGAACCTGGTACTCCGGGAGTCCTTCTTCACGGCCTACCTGGATATCGGTCACGCCTTGAACTCCCCGCAGAATCTGTTCCACTTCCCTGGCTAATAGGCTTCCCGTGCTCAGATCGAATCCAAGGACTTCCACATCGATCGGGTCTTCCGATCCAAAGGTCATGATCCTGGAAACAAGGCCGCCGGTATAAACGTTGATGAAGGTTCCGGGAATGCTTCTAAGCCTTTCCCTCAGGCTCCGCGCGATGGCCTCCGAGGATCGACTCCGCTCCGACTGATCGACCAGCATGGCCATGACGGTCCCGACGTGGGGACCCGAGAATCTCGACCCGCCCATCATGCCTCCCCCTCCCATGCCCGACCTTGTCCAGAGCGCTTTGATCTCCGGCACTTCTTCGAACACAATCCCCTCGACCTGATCCACAACCTCCTTGGTCTTTTCCACGGGAGAAGCCACAGGAAGCCGTACCGAAACCCTGAATTGGCTCTCATCCGTCGCAGGGAAGAATTCGGTGCCGATGAAGGGAATGACGTTGGTGAGGCCAAGGGAAAAAAAGGACATGCTGACAAAAAAGATCACGCTAACTCCTAAAACGACCGTCTTTCGATGAGACAGGGCCAGATGGAGAATATCCTGGTATTCTGCGTCGATCTTGAGAAAGATCGGTTGCGTCCTCTTATAAATCTTCTGTGCAAAGGAGAGCTTCTTCCGTTCTTCTTTAGGTTTGGGTTTGAGGAATTTTGCCGTGAGAACAGGGACGAGGGTGAGTGAATCAAAAAGAGATGCCAACAGGGAGAAAGCGACCGTATAGGCCATCTGAACGAAAAGGAGCGCCGTCACCCCTGTTACGAAGGCCAGAGGGATAAAAACCACGATGCTGGTGATGGTGGCCGCGATGACCGGTTTGCTCACTTCCCTCGCACCATTGTACGATGCCTCTTCAGGAGACTCTCCCCTTTCGATATGCCGATTGATGTTTTCGAGGACAACAATCGCGTCATCGACCAACCGACCCACTCCTAATGCCAGTCCTCCCAGGGTCATAATATTGAGCGTGAATTTGCCAAAATGAAGAAGAACAAACGTAGCTATGATGGAGATGGGGATGGAGTGAGCAATGATCAGTGTGCTCGTCCCGCTCCCGAGGAAGATCAGGATGATCGCCACAGCCAGGAGGGCTCCTATGATCGCTTCATGCTGGAGGTTCTTGATCGACTTTCTGATGAACGTGGACTGGTCTGAAATGACTTGAATCTTAACCCCCTTCGGAAGATCTTTCTGAATCTGGGGAAGGGCCTTATAGATTGTATCCGCAACCGCTACGGTATTGCCGCCGATCTGCTTCTGAACTCCAACCGTCACGCCTTTCACACCATTGATGCTGGCGATGGTATCTCTATCCTGAAAGCCATCCTTCACCTTCGCAACATCCCTTAAACGAACGGGGACACCGTTGCGGTTGCTGACGACGATCTCCTCAATGTCTTTGATATTTGCGGTACGACCCAGGGTCCGCACTCCGTAATCCTTCTGTGCCGTCTTCAAACTTCCTCCGGGAAGGTCCATGTGGCCCGCACTGACGGCCTCCGTTATTTTATCCAGAGAAAGGCTATTCCCTTCCAGCTTCGTTCGGTCGACTTCGACCTGAATTTCCCGTACCCTACCGCCGAAGACGCTTGCCGAGGCCACTCCCTTCAGGCTTTCGAGCCTCGGGGCGATAACGTCCTCTGCCAGTTCCCGGATCCGGAATTCATCCATCGGTGCTGTGACGGAAAGGTTCAGTACGGCAATCTGCGAAGGGTCGAACTTGTAGATCACCGGCTGTTCCGATTCTTCAGGAAGGTGGTCTAGGATCTGGTTGAGACTCTGCTGAATATCGGTGGATGCGACATCGAGGTTGGTTCCCCAATAGAACTCGATGGTCACGTTGGAAACATCTTGCCTCGACCGGGAAGAGACATAGCGGACATTTTGAATCCGGCTGACCCGCTTCTCGATCAGACGGGTAATGGTCATCTCGATATCCTGTGGGCTCGCTCCGAGGTATTTGGTTTGGACCGTGATGATCGGATAAGAGACATCCGGAAAAAGATCGATGGCAAGATCGGAGAAGGCAATCAGGCCCAGGAGGATGATCCCTATGGCAAACATGAAGCGTGCCACAGGGTTTTTCAACGACCCTCGAATCATATCCATAACGACTTAACTCCCTTCGCCCCCCTCGACCGAGCGAACCGTGGAACGATCCCTAAGCGATTCTTGTCCTCTCACAACAATCTTGTCTCCATCCTTCACCCCCTCGACAACTTCGATCAACTGGTCCTGTTCAATTCCGGTGACAATCGGTTTTCGAATGGCCTGGTTCCCTTCGACCACAAAGACAAACTGTCTTCCTCCCTCTTCGAGCACGGCCGTTCTCGGAACAACGAGGGCACCCGGTTTCTCTTTAAGCGCGACCGCAATCCGTGCAAACATGCCCGGCTTCAGCAAATGACCGGGGTTGGGAACATTGATCTCCGCCTGAAGCGTGCGGGTTGACAGGTCGAGTGCCTTGTTGATTCGGACGATCGTGCCGACAAAGGGTTTGTCAGGATAGGCCTCGGTTAGAATCTTCACCTTCATCCCGATCTTGACGAGGGCGATATCCTTCTCGAGCACATTTGCCACGATCTTCAGGGTTTCCAGGTGGACGAGCGTCACCACAGGTGTTGACGGAGAGAGCAGTGACCCATTATCCACATTCCTTCGGACGATCTCGCCGGAGAAAGGAGCGACTATCTGTGCGTTCTGGAGACGAATCTGCTCCTGCGCCAAAATAGCCTCCATCTCTCTCAACTTCCCCAGGCTGGCTGCCTTCACCTCGGGCCGGGCCCCCTCTTTGAGACTCTTAAGACGCTGCTCAGACGCCGCAAGCTGGGCTTCCGTGACGTCGTAGTCCATCTCAGAGACGTCCGCCTCTTTCTTGGAGATCACCTGCCTGTTGTACAAAGCCAATACCCTCTCACGCTGGAGTTTCGCGTTATTGAATCGGGATTGGGCCTGTTTGACCGCCTCTTCGGCCTCGCGAATATCTTCAGCCCTTGTCCCGGCCTCAAGCTCCGCGTACTGGGCCTTTGCCTGAGCCACCTTGGCCTCTATCTCCTTCACCTTTTGGAGGAATTCGGCCCGATCGATCTGGGCGATCACCTGTCCCTGCCGCACGGAGTCTCCAATCTGAACGAAGATCTTTTCGAGATACCCCGACACCTTCGGGAAGAGATCGACTTGCATCAACGGGGCAATGTCCCCGTTGGCAACAAGCGAATACGTAAGGTCTTGATGGGCGACCGGCAAAATCTGAACAGGAATCTCTCCACGACCGAGACGCTGAGAAGCGGACCGCTTCTGAGTGGAAGCCCACCCTCGATAGAGGATCAGACCCCCTACGCCAATCAGGGCGATAAGGATAATCCAACGCCAGGTCTTCATACCCTTTTTCGACATAATCGAAGAATGACTTTCATTGATCATGTCCCTTGCTCCCAGGAGGCTAAATAGTGTTCCTGTTCTCCGGTGAGTTGATCGATCTGGATGCCCATGGACTCGAGTTTCATCCGGGCTATCTGCCGATCAATCTCGTTGGGAACCTGGTAAACCTTCTTCTCTAATTGACGATGATTCTTTACCAGATATTCAGCCGACAAAGCCTGGTTGGCAAAACTCATATCCATGACGCTGGAAGGATGGCCTTCGGCTGAGGCCAGATTAACCAGCCTTCCTTCTCCCAATAGGTAGATCCTTCGGCCATTCTTGAGTTGAAACTCTTCCACATAGTCGCGGATTTCCCTGCGGGAGACTGTCACTTCGCCAAGTCCTCCTAGATCGAGTTCCACATTGAAGTGGCCTGAATTGGCCACGATCGCCCCGTCCTTCATCTTCAAGAAATGTTCCTTCCGGATCACATTCACGTTTCCAGAGACCGTACAGAAGATATCTCCAGCCTCGGTAGCCTGAGCCATGGGCAACACACGATACCCATCCATCACCGCCTCCAAGGCCCTTAGGGGATTGACCTCTGTAACGATCACATTGGCTCCCATCCCATCGGCCCTCATGGCAAGACCCTTCCCGCACCATCCATATCCGGAGACAACAAAGGTTGACCCTGCAAATAATCGGTTCGTGGCCCGGATAATTCCATCAATCGTGGACTGTCCGGTCCCATAACGGTTATCGAAGAAGTGTTTGGTTTCCGCATCATTGACGGCGACGATAGGGAATTTTAATACCCCTGTTCGCTCCATGGAGCGGAGTCGTATCACCCCAGTGGTGGTCTCTTCGGTTCCGCCGATCAGACCTTTCACCATCTCCTCCCGTTTGGCCCGAGAAAGTCCCTCAACCCATTGACGAACTCCCGGAGACAGCTCTCCCCATTTTTCCAGGGCAATGAAATGGAACGAAGAGACGAGGTCGGCCCCGTCATCCATGGTCAGGTTGGGAAGAAAAGCCAAGGCCTTTTGGATATGGCTGTAATAGGTATCACTGTCCTCTCCTTTGATGGCGAAGACAGGAAGATTCAAGTCTTTAACCAGATAAGCCGCCACATCATCCTGAGTGCTCAAAGGATTGGAGGCGCAGAGAGTAACCTGGGCTCCTCCGGCCAAAAGGGTTCTCATCAAAACCGCTGTCTCCGTCGTCACATGGAGGCAGGCTGAGAGACGGATCCCCTTCAGTGGCTTCTCTTTTTCAAAACGGGTTCGGATCAACTTTGAGACAGGCATCGCCATCTCCGCCCATTCCATCCGGAGACGACCCTTCTCGGACAACGAGATATCCTTAATGTGATAATCCATCTGTCCCTTTCTAAATTTCAGATTGCAGATTTCAGATTTAAAATCTACAATCTGCAATCTGAAATGCTAGTGTAGTGTTTCGGAAATCACTTTACATATTTTGTCATTCCGGACCTGATAAGCCTGCCCCGTACTTGATACGGGGGAATCCAGAGCAGAATAGATCCCTGCTTTCGCAGGGACGGCGTCTGGATTCCTGCTTTCGCAGGAATGACAGCTTTTAGATCATTATAAAGAAGTGTTAGATTCACTACACTAAAGTCCTGCCGCCTTTTTCAGTTCAGCGGCTCGATGGGTGTTCTCCCATGTAAATTCACGTTCATTCCGACCGAAATGGCCATAACAGGCCGTCTGCTTGTAGATCGGTTTGAGAAGATCGAGGTATTTAATAATGGCCCTTGGCCTCAGGTCGAAAACTTCCCGGATGATCTTTGCGATCTGATCAGGAGGAATCTTCGATGTCCTCGAGGTATCGATCATCAAGGAAACGGGCTCCGCCCTTCCAATGGTATAGGCCATCTGAACTTCACATTTCTGCGCAAGCCCTGCGGCCACAATGTTCTTGGCGACATGTCGGGCCATATAGGAAGCACTGCGGTCCATTTTTGAAGGGTCTTTTCCGGAAAAGCACCCTCCCCCATGGCTGCCCACTCCCCCGTAGGTATCAACGATGATCTTCCTTCCGGTCAGACCACAGTCTGCCTTGGGACCCCCGTGAACGAACCGTCCTGTGGTGTTGACATAATATTTTGTTTTCTTATCCCGAAGTTCTCCGGGGATGACCTTGTGAACCACCTCTTCGATGATCCCTTCTCTCAACGTTTCATAGGCCACCTTATCTGAATGCTGGGCGGCGATGACGACGGAATCGACCCGAACGGGCTTTCCGTTGATATACTGGATCGTCACCTGGGATTTCCCGTCGGGCCTCAGAAAGTCCAGAATCTTCTGTTTTCGCACCTCAGCGAGCCGCCGAGTGAGCCGATGGGCATAGATAATCGGCATGGGCATAAGCTCCGGGGTCTCATCACAAGCATACCCAAACATCAATCCCTGATCTCCCGCCCCCTGTTCATGCTCATCGGACCCTTCTACCCCTTGAGCGATATCAGGGGATTGTTCGTCGATCGATGTGATCACTGCACAGGTCTCCCAATCGAATCCCATGGCCGAATCATTGTACCCAATCTCTTTGATCGTCTCCCTCACGATCGTTGGCATATGAACATAACAGGAAGTGCTGATCTCCCCGGCAATGATCGCCATTCCTGTCGTCACCATGGTCTCACAAGCCACTCGGGCATTTTGATCTTGCCCAATGATCGCATCCAGAACGGAATCTGAGATCTGATCCGCAACCTTATCAGGGTGTCCCTCTGTCACCGATTCAGAGGTAAATAAAAAGTCTGTCATCGCCATGTACCATCTCCTCCTTATCTCCCCTCACCCCCTCCCTCTCCCCGCTGGGGAGAGGGGAGGGTGAGGGGTTTATGTTTTCATATCCTCCAAATAAACCTGGATAAAATCTTCAGGAAATCGTTCCGCCATCCAGTTTCGGACATGACCCTCAATCTCTGAGGCAGTGGAGAATTGGAAGACTTGTTCAACCAGGTTTTGAGTCTCTTCAAATCTCGACATGCGAAGCATCTTTTTCACTTTTGGGATGGCCACGGGGTTCATGCTGAATTCATCCAACCCAAGGCCCAGCAGGACAAGCGAATAAGCCGGTTCGGCTGCCATCTCTCCACAGATGGCCACCGGGATTCCCACTTGATGAGCGGATTGGACAACCCCCCGGATGATGCGCAGGATCGCTGGATGAAGGGGTTCATACAAATAGGAAACATGTTCGTTGATTCGATCCACGGCCAGGGCATACTGGATCAGATCATTCGTTCCGATGCTAAAGAAATCCACTTCCCGGGCCAAGATATCAGCCGTGATGGAGGCAGAGGGGATTTCGATCATGGCCCCGATCTCAATCCCTTGATCAAAAGGGACCCTCGCCTTCGCCAAGCTCTTCTTCACTTCTTCCAAGATGGCTTTCGCCTGTCGGATCTCCCCAATCCCTGAAATCATGGGAAAGAGGATCCTCAGTTTCCCATGGACGCTCGCTCGAAGAATCCCCCTCAGCTGGATTTTAAAAATATCGACCTCCTTCATGCTGAACCGGATCGCCCTCAAACCCATGGCCGGGTTCATCTCGTTTTCTGCCGAATAATTCGCAAGGAATTTGTCCCCCCCGATATCCAACGTTCGAATCGTGGCTACGGCAGGGGAGATGCTCTCTGCAAGACGACGATAGGTCTGGTAATGCTCCTCCTCGTTAGGAAGGTCTTTCCGATTGAGATAGAGGATCTCGGTCCGATAAAGACCGATCCCCTCCGCCCCGTGGTTCTTTGCCGAGGGAACCTCTTCGACCATTTCAATGTTGGCATGAAGGCGTACACGGACCCCGTCACGAGTTTCTGCAGGCAGAGAGGCGTATTTTAACACCTCTCGTTCCATCGTTTTGATTCGCCGCTTCCGCTCAAAAAAAGATTCAGAGACCTTCTCCGTGGGATTGATAACTACTTCCCCCGTATCCCCGTCCATAATGAGAAGATCGCCTCCGTTGATGAGAGAGGTCCCCACCTCCAGTCCCACGACTGCCGGGATTCCCAGAGAGCGGGCGAGGATGGCGGTATGGGAGACCTTTCCACCGATATCGGTGATAAATCCAGCCAAGTTCTTCAGATTCATCTGCAAGGTATCAGCTGGGGAGAGGTCATGAGCCACCACAATAACCTTTCCTTTGATCTTTGCAATATCGTCGTGCTTCTTTCCGAGCAAGTTCCTAAAGATCCTGCCTGAGACATAATGGAGATCGCTCCGCCTCTCTCTCAGGTATTCGTCTTCGATGGCTTTGAAGGCTGTGTCCAACTTTTCCAGGGTGAGGTCGAGGGCCCACTCGGGATTCACCTTCTTCTTCCGGATGGTGTCGATGGTGTCTTGAATCAGCATCTGGTCATCCAGGATCATGAGATGGACATCGAGGATGAAAGAATGGCGGCGTACCTCTGGATCGAGAATCTTCTCTTTGATCTCCATCAATTGGTTCCGGGATTCTTGAATGGCCCTGAGAAATCGTTCCACCTCATCATCCACCTGTTCCGATTGAATCCTTTTTTCCGGGGCCCGAACCTTGGACCGTTCGACCATAAAGGCTTTTCCCGTAACGATCCCGGGAGAGGCCCCGATGCCCTGAATAATTTTATTGATTTGTTGCTGGACGGCCATCCTTATTCCTCACCGAATTTATTTTCAATCAATCGCCCCAAGGTCTGCAGGGCTTGGACCGAATCCCTGCCCTCCACTTTCAGGGTGATCTTTGTCCCTTTGGAAGCCGCTAGCATAAGGATGCCCATGATCGACTTTCCGTTGACTTCGAGACCATCCTTCTCGATCGTCAATTCGGAAGCAAACTTATTGGCGGTCTTGACCAGAAGAGCAGCTGCCCGTGCGTGAAGCCCCAATCGATTCTTAATCGTAAATGTCTGAACGTCCATATCCGTCGAGCGCAGAGAGCATAGAGCATAGGGCTTCGTGCTAACAGGCCGTTGAAAAATGATTTTCGCCCTTAATCGGTCATTCCTGCGAAAGCAGGAATCCATTCTTTTCAAGGCGTTCTGGACTCCCGCTTTCGCGGGAGTGACAGTATATTAGGTTTTTTCAACAGGCTGTTAACTTTTAACTCTAAACTCATCACTCTTAGCTCTTCTTCTTCTCCACTCTCTTTTTGAGTACCTCGCTGGCTAGATTAATATTCCTCTGACCATAATCGGTAATAAACACAGCCAACGATTCCAGGTCCATATCGTTCTGATAGGTGGCCAGTTTGAGTAACATAGGGAGGTTCACCCCCGTGATCACCTCGATCTTCTTCTCTTCTAAAAAGGAGAGGCTGATATTGGAAGGGGTCCCTCCATACATATCCGTCAGGATGAGGATTCCCTGGCCCCCATCCACTTTTCGTATGGCCGAGATGATCTTCGTCCTGATCTCTTCCGATCCTTCCTTCGGATCAATCGACACAGGCTGAAATTGTTTTAAGTCTTCTCCCACCACCAGCCGGGCGGCGGCAATCAACTCCTCTGCTAAATGACAATGTGTGACAACAACGACCCCCACCATCTCTCTCACCCCTTCTCTGAATCGCGGTGTCGAACCGTCAGAAACACACCTTTTTGAGCCAATTCATCACTGAGCATCTCTTTCACTCGATTGGCGATGACGATGGAACGATGTCTTCCGCCGGTACATCCTACGGCAATGGTTAAATGGGTTTTCCTTTCCCTCATATAAAGAGGAAAGAGAAACCGAATGAAGTCCTGGACGCGTTTCAAGAATTCTTTCGTCTCTTCCCACTGGAGGACATATTCAGCCACTTTGGGATCGTCTCCCCTCAACCGTTTCAGTTCCTCCACAAAGTAAGGATTGGGTAAAAACCGAACATCGAACAGGAGGTCGGCTTCATAGGGAATGCCGAAACTGTATCCGAAAGAGAGAAGGGTCACGGTCATCTGGCTCGAGTTCAACCCCTGCTGGGCATACTGCTGGATCTTTTCTTTCAGCTGATGGACATTGAAATAGGACGTGTCGATCACCTGATTGGCCATATCCCTTATCCCTTGAAGCCGCTCCCGTTCTAGACGAATCCCGTCCCGGATCGATCCTCCAACCGCTAAGGGATGTTCCCGTCGGGTTTCACTGAAACGCCTCATCAATACGGCATCCGATGATTCCAAAAAGAGGATCTCGATGGGATAGCCTTCACGCTGGAGATTCTGGAGAATCCTTCTCGAATCTTCTAGGAAATCTTTTCCTTCTTGGGTCTCCGCCTTCTGTCCCCAGTTTGGATAGGAAACCGCCCCCCGGATATCCTCCACGACAGCCACCTTGGTGATTTTTCCTCCGGATTGTTCGCAGAGTTCTATGAATTTGGGTACGAGAAGGATGGGGAGGTTATCGACACAATAAAAACCAATATCCTCTAAGGCCTTAATGGCCGTTGTTTTCCCTGATCCGGAAAGACCGCTGATGAGAATGACCCGGATGTCCTTCACTCCACTTCACCCTCGATCTCAGGTTTTTCCTCTCCTCGTTCCTCCATTTTCTTCAGAAGATTCTTTTCAAACTCCTTGGCCGAGTCATAACCCATCACTTTCAGAAGATGGTTACGGGCTGCCACCTCGATGATGGTGCTTAAATTCCGTGCAGGGGTAACAGGGATTTTCAACATCGGGAGCTCAATGCCGAGGATCGTATATTTTTCCTTCTCAAAACCCAGGCGATCATATTCCCGGCTGGTATCCCATTCAACCAGTTCCAAAACCAGCTCGATCTTTTTTCGCTCCCGGATGGCCTCCACTCCAAAGAGGCTCCGGATATTGATGATCCCTAATCCCCGGATCTCCATATGGTGTTGAATGACCTCAAACCCACTTCCGATCAACGCGGACGGGGTGCGCTTCTGGATGTAGACCATGTCGTCCGCCACCAAACGGTGCCCTCGTAGAATCAGATCCAGTGCACATTCGCTCTTCCCGATCCCGCTCTTCCCCAAGATGAGGACCCCGACCCCAAAAACATCCATGAGCACGCCATGGATGCTGCTCGTGGCCGCCAGTTTCTCTTCCAGGAATTGAGTGATTCGCTCAATGAAATCGGTTGTGTGGAGATGGGTTCGGAATAACGGGATCCCCTTCGCATCGGCCTCTTGAAGCAGAGGTTCAGGGATCTCCAGATTGCGAGTGAAGACCAGGCAGGATAATTCCAAATGACAGATCTGATGAATGATTTCCCCCTGCCGTTCTGGAGAAAGGGTCACGAAGTAAGACATTTCTGTATTGCCGATGATCTGAACGCGTTCGGGTTCGACAAACTGGGTGAATCCCGTCAAGGCCAGGCCCATTTTTTGAACCTGTGGGTGAGTAATCCTTCTCCTCAGCCCTTTTCGCCCCGCTATCAGGGCTAGGCCCAGATCGATTTCCTTGTTTTGCTCCAATTCTTGAACTAGAATGCCACTCATAATTTCGCCCCCCCACCCCTTCCCTCCCCCTCGAGGGGGGAGGGTGAGGGTGGGGGTGTAATATTCTAGATCTCAGTACTTCTCGTCTTCTTCCGAGATGGTCTTGAAGAGCTCTTCCCGGGTGTGAGCTTCCATTAATCTTTTTTTAAAAGAGGCGTCCTTCAACAGAGTAACGATCCGCCCAAGGAGTTTCAGGTTGTCCACTGCCGAATTCTCAGGGGCCATCACCAAGAAGAAGAGCTGACTGGGATGGTGATCGATCGAATCAAACTCCACTCCCTTGACCGAACGGCCAAAGGAGATGAAAAAGGTCCTCAGCTTTTTTAATCGGCCATGCGGAATGGCAATCCCTTCCCCAATCCCTGTGGACCCCAGTTTTTCTCTTTCCAACAGTACCTGGAGGATCTCTTCCCCAGAGGTCACCTGACAGGGTTTCACCAACACACCGGACAGTTCCTTTAGAATAGAACGCTTATCTGTGCCCTGCAGGTCCGGAAGGACCCATTCCTCTTTCAAGTAATTAAGGATCTTCACGCTTGGTCCTTTACCCCGTTAGAAATAATGCCCCGCCTGCGTGGCCGGAGCCACTTCGGCGCGGCGAGTGCCCCGCTCGGTTTCGAGTCGCAACGACTGCAATTTCTAACAGGGTTTACGATTTTCCCCATTTCAAAGAGGGCTCGATCCATTCATAACCCCCGTCTTTACTCCGGCAAAGGACATTCACCTGCTCGGAATCTAGATTCAAAAAGACCAGGAAGTCCCTCCTTGAGATTTCAAGTCGGACAACGGCATCTTCAAGAGACATAGGTTTAGCGAGGATGTGCCTCTTTTGAATGAGGGAGGAAAAACCTCTCTCTTCAAGGGGTTCCTCGCTCTTTGAGAGCGCGATGGGGGAAGGCGTCGCATTCACCCTCTTTCTTCTCCCTTTCTCTCGACGTTCGCGGATCTGACGCTCGATCTTATCCACCATCTGATCGATCGCCGTATAAAGATCCGTATCCCTCCCTTGGCTGTTGAGGGTCATCCCATTCCCGATGATCGTGATTTCTGCGATGTGCCGAAATTTTTCTGCCGAAAGAACGACGTGAACCTCCCTCGGGTTCTCAATATATTTCTGTAACCGCTGAACCTTCCCCTTCACATATCCCTTGGCTCCCTCTTCGGCTTCCATATGTCGGAACGTAACTGCAATCTGCATTGATTCGCTCCTTCTTCACTTATGAAATTCGAAATCCGAATATCGAAACTCGAAACAAATCCAAAATTGATGATCCCGTAAAAAGTCTGAAAACTGTCACTCCTGCGGAAGCAGGAGTCCAGATCTCTTTGGATTTACTGGATTCCCGCTTTCGCGGGAATGACAAAAATGGAGAAATTGCCTTTTTTTGCGAAACCATCAAAAGTCAAATTTTCGAATCTCAAAACCATTTTTTGTTTAGGTCATTTGTATTTTGAGTTTTCGTGCTTGTTTCGGATTTCGTGCTTCGAATTTCGAATTTTTCCTTTATTGGATTTTTCTCCTCTCATTGGAGGAAAGGATCTTCATCATCTCCCGATATTTCGAAATCGTCCTGCGCGCAATGTGTATATTCATCTCCTTGAGAATCTGAACGAGTTTCTCATCGCTGTAGGGCCTCCTTGGATCTTCCTTCGCAATGATCTCCCGAAGAAGGTTCTTCACACTTTCAGAAGCCAGGGTCTCTCCCTGGGTGGAGGTGATCCCTGTATTAAAGAAGAATTTTAACTCATAAATTCCCTGAGGGGTATGGATGTATTTGTTGTTGGTCACCCGGCTGATCGTCGACTCGTGCATCTGGATGTCCTCAGCCACATCGCGCAAGACGAGGGGCTTGAGAAATTGTATCCCTTTATCTAAAAAATCTCTTTGAAATTTAACGATGCTACTCGCCACTTTGTAAACCGTTCGCTGGCGTTGATGAATGCTTCGGATGAGCCAAAGAGCCGATCGGAGTTTCTCCTGAATGTATTTCCGATCTCCGTCGAGGACGGAGCGGTCATCGGTGAGGATACTGCGATACAATTGATTCACCTTAAGCCTCGGTATGTCTTCATCGTTTAAAGAGATCACATACTCCCCCTCCACCTTATAGACATAGACATCCGGGATGATCTCTTGGACCACCTCCCCGCCGTAAGCCTTCCCGGGTTTTGGGTCGAGTTTGGAGATGAGGTGGGCTGCTTGATTCACTCGCTCCAGAGGGATCCCCAACCGTCTCGCGATGGCTGGATGATTTCGGTTCTTCAGGAGCGGGAGAAATTCCGAGACGATCTTTTCCGCAACGGGATCCCGGACCTGCAACTGCTCCAACTGGACGAGGAGGCACTCTTTCAAATCCCTCGCTGCCACTCCTACCGGATCGAACTGCTGCATCCTTCGAAGGACTCTCTCCACCATCTCCAGGGGGAGCTGGGTCTCTGAAATGATATCTTCTAAGGAGGTTTTCAGGTACCCGTCTTCATCCAGGTTTCCGATGATCCACCATCCTATCTTCCGCTCCTCATCGGTAAAATGGGAGAGCTGAAGTTGCCAGTTGAGATGATCGGAAAGGGTCGTTCGCTTCGTCAAGAAACTTTCAAACGAGGGTCTTTCTTCGCTCTCCTGAGAAGACTGCTTAACATAGGAGCCATGATTATAATTCTCCAGATAGCTCTCCCAGTCGAACTCCGCCGCCCCTTCCCCTTCTCCCTTTACTTCCTGGGTCTTCTGATTCTCGGGAATGGGTTCTGCTTCGCTCTTTTCAGTCAGGGTTTCTTCTGCTTCGGCATCCTCTCTCCCCTCCTCAGACTCCTCAAGGAGTGGGTTCTCTTTCACCTCCTGGCGAATCAGATCGACCAGCTCCAAGCGAGTTAATTGAAGAAGCCGAATTGCCTGCTGGAGCTGAGGAGTGATCACCAGCTGCTGTACAAGTTTAGGTGTCAGTTTGAGTTCTAATGCCATTTAATGCCCAGCTTCAATCCTGGACGGATGGGCGACCATCCGTATTTTCTTTGCTCCGACTCCCTCCTAATTCAAACCCATCTCCTAGATAGATCTCTCTTGCTTTTTGACTTTGGGCAATATATTCAGGGGCTCCCTCCTCCAAAATGCGGCCCTCATTGAGGATGTAGGCCCGGTCACAGACGCCCAATGTTTCTCTTACATTATGATCTGTGATTATAATGCCAATCCCCTTTGATTTCAATTGACGTACAATGGTTTGGATATCCAATACGGCAATGGGATCGATCCCTGCAAAGGGTTCATCCAAAAGGATGAAAGAGGGCGAAAGGACCAGGGCTCGTGTAATCTCCACACGCCTCCGTTCTCCTCCAGAGAGGCTATAGGCCTTCTGTTTCCGAAGGGCAGAGAGTCCCAATTCTTCCAAAAGCTCTTTCAATCGATTCCTTCGTTCATCCTTGGAAAGGGGAAGGGTTTCTAAGATGGCTATCAGGTTTTCCTCCACGGTCAACTTCCTGAAGACGGATGGCTCTTGAGGGAGATATCCGATCCCCTTTCTCGCCCTCAAATACATGGGAAGGGAGGTAATCTCCTCATCGTTCAAATAGATTCTTCCTCGATTCGGTTTGAGGAGGCCCACAATCATATAAAAGATGGTGGTCTTCCCTGCGCCGTTGGGACCAAGCAGCCCCACGACTTCCCCTCCGCGGACCTCCACATGGACCGAGTCCACCACTTTCTTATGACGAAACGATTTTGTTAATTCCTCGCATGAAAGATAAGTCATCCTGACTCCAATATAAGTTCGGAGTAATTAGTTCGGAGTTGGGAGTACACCTTAATTCTGATGTTCTCGTAAAAAGTCGACCACCGGCATTCTGTCATTCTGAGCGGAGCGAAGAATCTAATCATATCAAAGCATTTCAGATCCTTCACTGCGTTCAGGACGACAAATTGGAACTTTTTACGGATCTATCATTTCTTCTTTGCTCCGAACTCTTTACTTATTTTTCTTTCGGCGGCGGAGTGATGCGGGTGTTGACCCGGCTACCCTTTCCTCCCTCGACAATGCTTCGCTCCTCATTGACGTAGAAGATCACTCGCTCTCCCCTGATCTCATTCTCTCCTTCCCGGACCACCGCGTCTCCATCCAAAACGACCTTATTCTCCTCCTGTTGAAAAGTGGCCTTTTGACCGGTCGCTCTGCGATCCAGCTGGACGATTTTCACATTACCGATGGCCCTGATCTCCTTTACCCTTTTCGTCTCAGCCTCATAAAGAATGACCAGCGTATTGGCATAGAGGGTGGTATCCTCCTGCTTGGCCACCACATTCCCTTTAAAAGTAACCGTGTTCTCTTTCTGATTTGCCTCCACCGTATCCGAGACAATGTCAATGGGGGCGCGGCTGGTAGAGAATCCAAACCCTTTCTCGCCCGCAATCCTCTTCTCCCCTGCTCTTGCCTTCTCTTTCCTCTCCTGAGCCTCTCCGGTGACCATAAAGAGAGGAAAGGAAATGAGCACAATGAGCAGGATGAAATTCTTTCCCAGCCTCATCCGCCTTCCCCTCCCTTCCACCGCGTCTTGGCCTGGCCGAGGATCTTGATGATCTTCGCTTCCATATCTATCCGCATTCCTGTGCCGACCACTTGAATCTCTTTCCCCTCGATTTCCACAGGATCGGAGGTGAAAGCTTTTTTATTCGCATGTTGATAGGACACGGATTGAGTCTTCAGGCGATACCCATCGCTCGAGGTGAGCAGCACATCTCCCACCAACTCCATGTTTTTCGAATCCTGATAGATCTTCCCTTTATTACCAGAAAGGACGAAGGATCGACCATCCTGAGTATAAAAAGTGACCTTGACATCTTCTAGGAGAATGATGTTTTGGCCCTGGTACTGTTGGATGGCTTTCGCATCTAATTCCCAGGTTTTTTTGCCGTGTTTGTCCTCGACCAATCGAATCTTCTCAAGGCGCATGTCTGCATCAACCTGGGGAATCTTTGCCAGGGTCTCTCCTTCCCCCGAACCCTTCTTCCCTTGGAGATTCATCCACAGGCTGGTGAGGACAGTCCCAGCAATCAAAACGAGCAATATTAGAATGAGGATCTTAGCTTTTCGCATCAACTACCCACATATCCAGAGGCGTAAGGAGTCAGGCGCAAGTCGTAAGGGGTAAAATACGCTATGCGCCATGCTCTATGCGCTATGCCGTTCAGACGACCCCCGCCTTCAAAAGATCATGAAGATGGATGATCCCAACGGGCACTTTATCTCCCGATTGATTGAAGACGAAAAGGGAGGTAATGGAATATTCCTCCATCCTCTGGACGGCCTTGGCAGCCAGGGCATCCTTTTCAATCCACTTCGGGTTCCGCGTCATCACCTCCGAAGCCTGGCGATCAAGGAGGTCATTAAATTTTTCCAAGGCACGCCGCAGATCCCCGTCTGTGATGACACCCATCAAATGACCTTCTCCGTTGCACACCGCGGTAACCCCCAGCCGTTTCGAGGTAATCTCGAAGATGACATCTTTCATCAAGGTCTTTTCTGTCACCGTGGGAAAAGCTTTTCCCACATGCATGAGGTCTTCTACTTTGAGAAGAAGTCTCTTTCCCAGAGTCCCTCCCGGGTGGAGAAGGGCAAAGTCCTTCTCATCGAACCCTTTCTTGATCATCAGTACAACGGCTAAGGCATCCCCAAGAGCCAGGGTCGCGGTGGTGCTCGCCGTGGGAGCCAAACCCAGTGGGCAGGCCTCTTCCTTCACATGGATATTCAAGTAAATGTCGCCTGCCTTGGCCAGGCTGGAGTTCATATTCCCGGTGAGGGCGATCAATCGGTTCCCGTACCGTTTGATGAGGGGGAGAACGTCTAACAGCTCTCTCGTCTCTCCGCTATTGGAGATCGCAATGACGACATCCTCCTTCGTCAACATTCCAAAATCTCCGTTCACTCCTTCTGCCGGATGAAGGAAGAAGGCGGGGGTTCCTGTGCTTGCAAAGGTGGAAGCAATCTTTCGGCCCACCAGCCCGGATTTTCCCATGCCCATGAGAACGACTTTCCCTTTGCAGTGATAGAGGAGTTCGACAGCCTCTGTAAAATGCTCATCAACCCTTTCTGAAAGGTCGAGGATCGATTGGGCTTCTATCTTTAATACCCTTCTGGCTTCATCGACGACATTCACCTGATCTGATCTCCTCTCTGTGCCCGACTTCACTCTCCCCCTTTGAGAGGGAGGGATGGGTGGGGTGCACAACCCCTCATTAATTCACGATCGGTTTTTCGAAGGCTTTAGATCTTGGGGTCTGTTCTCTCTTCTTTCGAGGATTCGATTTCTTTTTCCCATAATTCAGGGACGCCTTTATAAAATCTCTGAAAAGAGGATGAGGGTCCATGGGTTTTGACCTGAATTCTGGATGAAACTGGCATCCCAGAAACCAGGGATGGCCTTTCAATTCGGCAATTTCAACAAGCTCCTTATCAGGGGAAATGCCACTGAAGACCAACCCCTCTTTCCCCAAAATATCCATATAGGCATTATTAAATTCATAACGATGCCGGTGTCGCTCGAAAATCAACTTTTTATTATAGGCCTGCATGGCAACGGTCCCCTCCTCCAGGCGACAGGGATAGAGCCCAAGTCTCATGGTCCCCCCCTTTGGTGTATCCGTACCCCGCCTCTGAAGGACCTGTTCCTGATCCACCCATTCTTCCAAGAGATAGATCACCGGATGGGGAGTGCGCGGATCGAATTCTGCACTATTGGCACCCTTCAAACCAGCGCAATGCCTTGCGATTTCAATGACAGCACATTGCATCCCGAGACAGATCCCGAAATAAGGGACCTTCTTCTCCCGAGCATACTGGATGGCTTTGATCTTTCCTTCGATGCCCCTCGTCCCGAAACCTCCTGGCACAAGGATGCCGCCGGCCCCTTTGAGAAAATGTTCTGGCCCCTCCTTCTCCACCTGTTCCGAATCAATATATTTCAGATTCACCCTGGCATCGTTGGCAATCCCCCCATGGACCAAAGCCTCTGTCAGACTCTTATAGGATTCGACCAGGCTCACATACTTTCCCACCACCGCAATCGTCGTCTCATATCTGGGCTGTTTCACCTTTTTAAGAATCCGCTCCCACCCCTTCAGGTTGGGCCGTCCCGTCCAGATATTGAGTTTTTCAACGATCTTCTCGTCCAGTCCTTCCTGATGAAAAACGATCGGTACCTCATAGATCGTCTCCACATTTTTTGCCGTGATAACGGCATCCTTTTCCACATTGCAAAAGAGGGCGATTTTCGATTTGATATCGGGCGAAAGGAGCCGGTCGGTTCGGCAGAGAAGGATATCGGGTTGGATCCCGATCTCGCGAAGCTCTTTGACGCTATGCTGGGTCGGTTTAGTCTTCAGTTCGTGGGCCGTTTCGATATAAGGCACCAAGGTGAGGTGAATATAGAGTGTATTCTCCCTTCCCAAATCATTTCGAATCTGACGGATGGCCTCCAGGAAGGGAAGGCTCTCGATATCGCCCACGGTTCCCCCGACCTCGATGATCACGATGTCGACATCCTTTCCCAGGTCGAGGACCTTCGATTTGATCTCATCGGTGATATGGGGAATGACTTGAACGGTCCCCCCCAGATAGTCTCCTCGCCTTTCTTTGGAAATGACGGAATCGTAGATTTGCCCTGTCGTGAAGTTATTCTTTTTGGAGGTCTTGACGTCCGTATACCGTTCATAATGTCCCAGGTCGAGGTCTGTCTCCGCCCCATCGTCGGTCACATAGACCTCTCCATGTTGAAAGGGGTTCATCGTTCCAGGGTCCACATTGATGTAAGGATCGAACTTAAGAAAGTTGACCTTCAATCCCCTTGACTCAAGAAGGGTGCCAATGGATGCCGATGCCAATCCCTTTCCTAAAGAGGAAACGACGCCACCGGTAACAAAAATATATTTCGTCCTTGTATTCGCCAATTGATTCCTCCCCCTAATTTGAAGACTGGGTTCTTAAGAATCTTTCGATCAGTTCAAATCCCTTCTCTATAAGGACCTGGCTCTTTCTTGCAGTCGCTTCATCAAACCCTTCCACAGAGTCATTCCTCAACCCCTTTTCACTTGAGTAAATCACATAAGGCACAGGATCTGCTGCATGCGTTCTCAAAGAGAGCGGTGTGGGGTGGTCTGGTAGCACCAGGACTCTGTATCTTTTGAAGTTTTTCAACCCCTTGAGAATGGCCCCTACGATCTTTTCATCAAAGGTCTCGATCATTTCGATTTTCAATCGGAGGTCACCCATGTGTCCGGCTTCATCAGGTGCCTCCACGTGAACGTAGACGAAATCTTTCTCCTTCAAGCCTTTCAGGGCATACTCGGCCTTCCCGTCATAGTTGGTGTCGAAGTACCCTGTGGCACCGGGAACTTCAAGAACTTCCAATCCTGCCAGAATCCCAATCCCCTTGAGGAGATGGACTGCCGAGATCACATAACCTTCGATTCCGAATCGTTCCTCCAGTGTGGTCATCTGCGGTGATCGACCCTGTCCCCAAAGCCAGATGGAATTGGCCAACCGCAGTCCTTTCGCCCCTCTGTCCAGATTGACGGGATGATTCTTGAGAAGCTCTTGAGATTTCTTCATGAGCGAGAGGATTCGATCTCCTCCACTGCCTTCAGAACCGCCTACCTTGGGAAGAAAAGAGGTGATTTCTTTTCCGGTGATGTCGTGAGGCGGGGTGAGTTCGAGTTGATCCAAGGCAGAAAATGTTGCAGCTCCATTCTGAAAAACCATCAAGTGCCGGTAACTGACTCCAGGATAGAAATGGATTTCCTTCGTTCCCATTTCTCTATCCAGGTCGATGATGATTCTTCTGGCCTCTGCATCCGAGATATGTCCTGCTGAAAAATCTTCCATCAGGATCTTTGGGCCTTCAAATTGAAGGGTGACCAGGTTGCAACGGAATGCAATATCTTTGGGGTCCAGTCTCACACCGAGACTGGCTGCCTCGAGAGGTCCTCTCCCCGTGTAGTACCGATGGGGGTCATATCCGAAGATGGACAGGTTAGCAATCTCACTCCCGGGGGTGAACCCTTTGGGGATCGTCCTAACCAGACCGATTTCCCCATGCTGGGCCAGCCAATCCATTTGAGGGGTTTTTGCCACCATGAGAGGGGTCTTGCCACCCAAGCCTTCAATCCCGTAATCGGCCATCCCATCTCCAACAATGACAACATATTTCATCCCTGCGGGCATATTCTTGTGTCCTTAAAACCTAAATATACCAAAACCTTACAAATGTCAAATGAAATCCGAAAATTGTAAGCAAAAGGTATGCCAATTTTAAAATACCCCTCCCTCTTGTAAAGGGAGGACGGCAGGGGATAACGGGAGAGGCTTGGAAGGAATTGGTATCCTATCCCCCTTTTACCTTTGGCAAGACCGTTTTCTTCAAGTAACTCACCACGCGCTCCGCTTCCATTCTGACATCCTTTCTCTGGCTGTGGGGATAGGATTTCAGGCCCCCTCTCAATTCTTTTTCGTGAAAGCCTAATTTAGCTGTTTTCTTAATATAAGTTTCCGGAAGTCCATCGCTCAATTCGATTCCGTTCATGATGGCCCAGGCCAATGTCCAGGCGCGGGCAACGTTCATTACCTCATAACCACCTCCCCCGAGAGCCACCCACCGGAGTGCTATCTCTTTGATTCGCCGTATCACTTTTTCATACCCGTGAATGGTAAGATGCAGGTTTGTTAATGGATCATCATAGAATGAATCCACTCCCAGCTGAGTCACCACGATATCGGGGTGAAAGGCATGGATGAATTCAGGAACGATCTCCTCAAAGGCCCAGACATAGACTTCGTCATCCGTATAGGGATGAAAGGGAACATTGACGGAGAACCCTTCGCCTTCACCTTCTCCTATCTCATATTCAAAACCCGAACCTGGGAAGAGGGAGGTACCCGATTCATGGAGAGAGATGGTGAGAACCTGATTCGTATGGTAGAACGCTGCTTGGACTCCATCCCCATGGTGGGCATCGATATCGATATAGGCTACCCTCATGCCCCGATTTACGAGTCTCATGATTCCAATGACCGGATCATTAATATAGCAGAATCCAGAAGCCCTCGATCTCATGGCATGATGAAGACCTCCTGCAATATTGAAGGCGATCTCCCCTTCTCCATTTGCAACGAAATCGATGGCCTGAAGGGTCGCCCCTGTCACCAATAAAGACCAGTTAAATAGGCCTGGGAAGACGGGATTATCCCCGGGACCAAGACCAAAAGCATGGGCGTCCCCCGTCTCATAACCCTCACTCGCCTGCTTCAGCAGGGTCACATACTCCTGACTATGGAAAGTGGTCAGGTCACTTTCTTCAGCTCTTTTGGTAATAATAAATTGAACGGAAGGGAGAGACAAAAGACCATAGTCATGGATCAGCTCATGGGTCAATTTGAGCCGGATGATCTTGAGCGGGTGGGTTGGCCCATAATCATAATCGGAATAAGCGTCGGTGTAGATAAAACCCGTCTTCATGATAGAGGACCGATAATAAGATTTTTTCACCCCCACCCGCACCCTCCCCCATCAAGGGGGAGAGTATATAATGATGTAAAAGATCTCCCTCTCCCCTGGTGGTCGGAATCGACTCGTACCGAGGAGAGGGCGGGGGTGAGGGGGGAAGGGATCAAAGATCAAGATATTTCAGCACCGCCTCCTTCTTCGGGGGCAGGGAGATGGGTTTTTGGGAAACGCGTATCGCAATGTCAGGGTCTTTGAGACCATGACCCGTAAGGGTTAAAACCAGCACGTCCCCTTTCTTAAAGAAACCCTTTCGGCCCAACTTCATCACTCCGGCCAATGAGGCTGCTGAGGCAGGTTCACAGAAGATTCCCTCAAGGTTCGCCGTCATCCGGTAAGCCTCCAGGATCTCATCATCGCTCACCATATCGATCAATCCTCCTGATTCGTCGCGCGCTGCTTCTGCCTGCTTCCAACTCGCGGGATTTCCAATCCGGATCGCTGTGGCAACCGTTTCAGGACGCTCGATGACCTTTCCTCTTACAATAGGGGCCGCCCCTTCTGCCTGAAATCCCAGCATCTTCGGAAGACTTTCTGCACTGCCCTTTTCCCAATACTCTTTATACCCCTTCCAGTAAGCAGTGATATTCCCTGCATTTCCGACGGGAAGGCAATGGTAGGTGGGAGCATAACCTAAATGGTCAATGACCTCAAAGGAAGCCGTCTTCTGTCCTTCAATCCGGTACGGATTGAGAGAATTGACCAGGGTAATGGGCTCTGTGTCGGAAATCTCCCTCACGACCCGAAGGGCCTCATCAAAATTCCCGTCAATCTGAATCACCTGGGCTCCATGAGCAATGGCTTGGGACAACTTTCCGAGAGCAATTTTTCCTTCGGGGATGAGAACGTAGGCCTTCATTCCTGTCTTTGCGGCGTAGGCTGCTGCCGATGCAGAAGTGTTTCCCGTTGAGGCACAGATGATGGCCATTGAGCCCATCTCCTTGGCCATGGAAACAGCAACCGTCATCCCTCTGTCCTTGAAAGACCCTGTGGGATTAAGGCCTTCATACTTGAAAAAGATCTTGATTCCCGGGTGGACCTTTTCTTGTATGCGGGATGAAGGAATGAGAGGAGTGTTGCCTTCCAGGAGCGTGACGATGTTCTCCTCTCTTTTGAGTGGTAGAAAATCCCAATATTCTCGAATCACCCCTCGCCACATGGTTTCCCCCCTATTCCCTATTTCAGATTTCAAATTTTAGATTTCAGATTGAAGTTTTATTTTTTTCAATTTGCAATCTGCAATTTGCAATTTGAAATTGTCTTACTCAAGCTCGTTTTCCACCCGGATGACCATCGTCTTTCCTAAAATCGCATGGAGTCGATTAATCTCCTTTAAGGCCTTGTGGACGCTTTCTTCCCTGGCTTCGTGGGTCATCATGACCACAGAAACGGCGCCATTGACCTGCCTCCCCTTTTGAATCACAGAGGCAATGCTAATCCCATTCTTTCCCAGGATCCCTGAAATCTTCGAAAGCACCCCAGGCTGATCAATGGCTGAAAATCTCATATAAAATGGCATCACCACATCCTCCATCTTCTTGAGTGGAATCTTCTCAATGAGCTGGGGCTGAAAGGAAAGAGGAGGAACCCTGCGACCCTGAGCTTTGACAATGAGATTTCTACCAAGTTCCACCAGATCGCTTACCACCGCACTGCCGGTCGGCATCTGACCGGCGCCCTGGCCATAGAAGAGCGTCGGTCCGGTCGCATCTCCTTTGATATAGATCGCATTGAAGACCCCTTCTACGGTGGAGAGGAGATGGCTCTCTGGAATCATGGTGGGATGAACCCGTGCCTCTATCTTCCCGTCATCAATCTTAGTAATGGCCAGGAGTTTAATCCGGTATCCGAACTCTCGACTGAATTCGATATCGAGAGGCGTGATCTCAGAAATTCCGCCGATGAAGATCTCTTTGAATTGGATCGATGTTCCAAAGGCAAGGCGCATCAGGATGGCGAGTTTATGAGCGGCATCGATCCCTTCAATATCGTAAGTGGGGTCCGCCTCTGCAAAACCCTTCTCCTGGGCCTCTTTCAAAACCTCTTTAAAACTCCTTCCTTCATTGGTCATCTTGGTGAGGATGTAATTGGACGTTCCATTCAATATACCAAAGAGGGACTGGATTCGGTTGGCCACGAGTCCTTCTTTAATCGAACGGATGAGCGGAATCCCTCCACCCACCGAGGCCTCGAAATTAACATCGACGCCAAACCGGTGAGCCGCCCGGAAGATCTCATCCCCGTGAAGGGCAAGAAGAGCTTTATTGGCCGTGACGATATGCTTCCTGTTCCGGATCGACTGCAGAATAAATGTTTTTGCAGGCTCAAACCCTCCTACGAGCTCCATGACGATATCGATTTCAGGATCATTGATGACTTCGCTGGCCTTCGTCGTTAGGACCCCGCGTTTCAACTTCACGCCCCGATCCGTCTTGACATCCACGTCAGCAACCCGCTTCAAGACGATCTGAGCCCCCATCCGTTTCTCAATCAACTTCGAATTCTTCTGGAGGATCTTTACGACCCCGGTCCCCACTGTTCCAAAACCGATCAAACCAACTTTAATCTTTTCCATTCTTCTAATCCTCTTACCCCTCACCCTTCCCCTCTCCCCCTATTCTATACACCCCTCAGGGGAGAGGGAGGGGGTGAGGGGGTCATTTAATCATTTGGATTTCATTTGACATTTGAACTTTGTCATTTGAATTTTTTTGCGAATTATCCTTCCTCAAGAACCTTCTGAATCCCCTTGACCGCCTGTTTAATTCGGTTTTCATTCTCTACAAGGGCAAATCTCACAAATCCCTCCCCATATTCACCGAACCCGACCCCGGGAGAAACAGCCACTTTTCCTTCTCGCAGGAGTAATTTTGAAAAATCGACAGACCCCATCTTCTTAAAGTGCTTTGGAATCTCGGCCCACACAAACATTGTTCCCTTTGGCTTCTCAATTTCCCAATCCACTCGCTTCAATCCGTGGATAAGAGTATCCCTCCTTTTCCGGTAGATCTCTACCGTTTCATGGACGCATTCCTGACTGTTTGTAAGAGCAATAATGGCCGCAATCTGTATAGGTTGAAAAGTTCCGTAGTCGAAGTAACTCTTCAACCTTGCCAGGGCAGTCAGCATCTCGGCATTTCCCAAAGCAAATCCGACCCTCCATCCGGGCATATTATAGCTTTTTGAAAGGGAGTAAAACTCCACCCCTACATCCTTTGCCCCTTTCACCTGAAGGAGACTGGGCGCTCGATAGCCATCGAACACAATGTCACCATAGGCCAGGTCATGGACGATCATCAGATGATGTTCCTTCGCAAAGGCTACGAGATCTTCGAAAAAGCTCAGGTTAACCACTTTTGTGGTCGGGTTGTGGGGAAAGCTGACGATCAACATCCTGGGATGGGGCCAGGTTTGTTTGGTGGCCGTCAACAGCTGTCTGAAGCAATCGCCTTCTCCCGTCAAGGGAACAGAGCGCAGATCTCCTCCTGCAATCACAACCGAATAGGCATGGATGGGGTAAGTCGGGTCGGGGACGAGGACAACATCTCCGGGCCCAATAGTCGCCAATACGAGATGGCCGATGCCCTCCTTTGCGCCTATGGTCACGACGCACTCCGTCTCCGGATCGAGTTCAACGTCGTAGCGTCGACGATAGAAGTCAGTGATGGCCGTGCGAAGTTTATGAATTCCTTTCGAGGCGGAATATCGGTGGTTCCTTGGGTTTTTTACGGCCTCAATCAGTTTATTGACAATATGTTTGGGAGTGGGGAGATCAGGGTTTCCCATGCCCAGGTCGATGATATCCTCTCCTCTCTGCCTGGCCTCTATCTTTAATTGATTTACAATGCCAAAAATATAAGGGGGCAGCCTCATCATCCGATGAAAACCTGAACCCTCCGGGTGAAACACATCCATATGGCTTTCCTTTCAACAGAGCACAAATATTTTAATCCCCCCAATCCCCCTTTAGCAAAGGGGGGAGAGGGGGGATTTTTCATAACACGGTTAACACACTTTGCCTTTTATTTCAATTCATTTACCCAATCGTCGCCAGTTCCAGCCTGCCTTTCCACCGCCTTACTAATACATCCTTCAGCGCCGAATGGGAGGCCTGCATCAGGGCCGGATCCTCTTCTACAAGGTGGAAGGCTTCCTTCCTTGCTTCGACGAGAATCGGAGCATCCCGAAGGATATGGGCCACCCTGAAATCTGGCAACCCAGACTGGCGTGTGCCGAAGAATTCCCCGGGACCCCTCAGACCCAGATCGTCCTCGGCAATCTGAAATCCATCGGTGGTCCGCTCCATAGCGCGGAGGCGAATCTTTGCCTCTTCGGAAGAACGGTATTGAGCAAGTAAGATACATTTCGATGGATAACGACCTCTGCCGATTCTCCCCCTCAACTGATGCAGTTGGGAAAGACCAAATCGTTCTGCATGTTCCACCACCATGACAGAAGCATTGGGGATGTCGATCCCAACTTCGATGACAGTCGTAGCTACCAGGATCTGAATCTTCCCTTCCTTAAACTCCATCATGATGGCCTCTTTCTCCTCACTTTTCATCCGGCCATGGAGAAGTCCGATCCGGAACTCCGGAAAGACTTCCTTTTGGAGTTGCTCAGCCATCCGGGTTGCATCCCTGAGCTGCAATTTTTCAGACTCTTCCACCAGAGGGTAGACGATGAAGACCTGTCTGCCTTTCCTCACCTCTTCCTCCAAGATCCGATAAACCCTTGCCCTTGCAGACTCCGGATAGACCTTGGTCTCCACAGGCATCCTTCCCGGCGGCATCTCATCAATGAGGGAGACATCTAGATCTCCATAAATCGTCATGGCCAGTGTTCTTGGAATGGGGGTTGCCGTCATGACCAGCACATCGGGGTTTTCCCCTTTCTTCTTCAAGAGCCCCCTCTGAACGACGCCAAATTTATGTTGTTCATCGATGATGGCGAGTCCCAATTGATGGAATTCGACCGCTTCCTGAATCACCGCATGAGTCCCGATCACCAGTTGGACCTCTCCCTTCTTAATCCGCTGATAAAGGTCCTCTTTTTCTGAGCCCTTGATGCTGCTGGTCAGAAGAGCCACTTGCACTCCCAAAGGTTCCACCCACCGATGGAGATTGAGGTAATGCTGTTCTGCTAGAACCTCTGTGGGGGCCATGATGGCAGCCTGATAGCCGCACTCAATCACATGGAGACAGGCCAGAAGCGCGACCACGGTCTTCCCACTCCCCACGTCTCCTTGAATCAGTCGGTTCATGGGGTGGGCCCTTCCCAAATCCCCCCTGATCTCATCCCATACCCTCTGCTGAGCCCGGGTGAGCTGGAAAGAGAGGAGATCCAATAACCTTTGGGCCAGTGCGCCTCCTGTGCGAAAAGAAATTCCTGGTTCCAGTGCCATCCCTCTTCTTTTCAAGGCCATTCCGAGCTCTAGAAAAAAGAATTCATCAAAGATGATCCGGCGATGCCCTTCCGATCGCTGGAGATTGAGTAACTCCAACCGCTCCTCATCGGGTGGGAAATGGACCCTCTGAAAGGCCTCTGAAAAATCGATGAGATTCTGGCGATGCAAGATCTCCTGAGGGATGGGGCTCAAAAGTTCATCGCAATATCCCTCCAAGATGGCCTTCAGCAATCTTCTTAAGGTCCTTTGATGAAGCCCTTCTGTTTCGGAGTAAATGGGGACGATCCGTTTGAAGTTGAGGTAATCTTCCTCAATATCGCCTTCGACGATTTCTACATCGGGATGATGAATCTCTTTCTGAAGGTTGAAATACCTTACCTCACCAGAGAAAATCAATTTCCGTCCTTTTTTAAACCGCTCCCTGAGGTAGCGCTCGTTGCCGCGAAACCATTTCAATGTGATCACACCACTTCCGTCTCCCACGACGGCCTCAAAGACTCTCTTCCTCTTGTTCTGATAAAAAGCCACTCCCGAGAGGAGGATTTCGCCAAAGCCCGTCTCTTTTTGCCCGGCTTTCAACTCGGAAATCATTTTTAGATTTCTTCGGTCTTCGTAGCACCGTGGGAGGAAGTAGAGGGCGTCTTCAACCGTCCGAATACCTTTTTTCTCAAAGAGTTTTGCCAGCCCCGGGCCAACTCCCTTGACATATTGGATCGGTGTGAGAAGACGATTCTTATATTGATGAGTTTGGTGCTGCTTCATTCAGGCGCTCTTTCTCTTTTTTCCTTTTCTGTTTACCTTCTTTCTCGGGAAGCCTTTTTCAAAACGATCTCCCACCACCTTTATATATACCTTTTTACAGGAGGGACACCGAACCTCATTCTCTCCATCCCGCAAATCGAACTGATCATAAAAGATGGGTTGATCACAATAGGGACAGCGATGAAGAAATTTCTGAACTACTTGTTCTTCCAATTTTTTCTTTACGCGCATGATCGGTCGTTACCAACGCCTTACGCCTCACGCCAGACGTCATTTTTTAAGAGACTATACTAAAACTACCCCGAAGAATCAACCCTTCGGCTTCCGCTCTCTAAAGGCCGGGTTCGCTCAGGGTTGATACTGAGCGGCACTTCTAACCCTGTCCAGATGGAGGGATTTGGAGCCGTCGAAGTATCAAGAAATGGAGCACGGATGAATGGTTAGATCTTACTGCAAGGAGAGCTTTTCAACCGCAAGGCGGGCAGCTTCTTCTATATCCGTAGCACTCAAGGAATCGATTTCCACCGTGGAGCGACCCATCATCCTCCCTGTTTCAACATCCATGATCTTTACCTGAAGGAACCAGCTTAAGATGCTCGGGGAATAGATGGCCCCTGTAATCAGCACCTGAGCACCTACTCTTTTACCAATCTTTAACCTTGTTGCATCATCCAGTTGATAAAGGTTGAATTTCTCTTCTCGGGGGTCGTCCAAAAACCTCCGTCCACCCAAAATCGAAATCTGCGGAAATCTTTTTTGAAAATCCCGGGCAAAGGCCTTAGACATCTCGCCAGTATCATCTCCCTCAAATGGAAGAATCGCAACATTTCCGTACTCAAGAAATTCTCTTCTGAGAAAACCGCTTCCGCCTGACTGGGCACAAGCCATCACCGAGACAATGATGAAAAGAATTAAGAAAAACCATTCCTTTAAACCGTTCATTCTAATCCTTCTGCCTCGCCCAATCTATTCTAACTCCCTTCTTATTTTCCCTCAACAGTGCTGAACGGGGAAAAGTCATTTTTTGGAGAAGCTCAGGTATCTTCGATAGGGCGATGTCTTTTTTCCTTAAGAAAAATACAACAGAAAAAGGCAATCAGGGCCATGAGTGCAGATAGGATGAAGGCCAACTGGTAGCTTCCCGTTCGGTCGAAGATGAATCCTCCCATATAGGCCCAGAACCCTCCTCCCAGGTGATGAACCGTTGTCACAAAACCGGAAAGGAGACCGATATGTAAGAATCCGTAGAGCCTTCCCATTGTCGTCGGAATGAGCGTTCCCGTAATAAGATAGGTGAAGCCAAAGGTCAGACTAAAGATATAGAAGGAGATCGTGGTCTGATAATTTAGGATAAGAAGAAAAGACAAGAAACGAATGAGAAAGGTTAGGGCAAGGGGGATTTTATTGCCGATCAGGTCCGAAGCTGGCCCGGCAATGAGTACTCCCCCTAAAGCCATTAACCCAAACCAGGCCAGCATGTTTCCCGCCGTTGTGGGTGAGATTCCATGGTCCGTGACATAAGGAATGAGATGGGTCGTCACCAAGAAGTCACCACTTCCGCAGATAAACATGGCAATAAGAAAGAGCCAGAAGGAATAGGTTCGCATCGCCTCTCTTAGGTTC
This sequence comes from uncultured Syntrophaceae bacterium, assembly GCA_964390545.1. Lineage (GTDB taxonomy): Bacteria > Desulfobacterota > BSN033 > BSN033 > UBA1163 > CAYMJV01. The sequence goes on along the minus strand of CAYMJV010000010.1, from coordinate 16,715 downwards.
AGGTCTCTCCCGCTCTCCTCGGCAGAAATGGGATCGTTTCCCTCCCGCTTCTCCCGGCCTGAGTACCCAAAAGGTTCTTTTCCCAGATCACCGGGATTTCCCTTAACCACCAGCAGGGCCATCGTGACATTTACCGCAAACATGATGAGACCGATGGCAAGGTATGAAGCTCTCCACCCGTACTTGAGAGCAAAAAGAGTAAACAGGGGGACAAGTGCAAACTGTCCCAGGCAGTTTCCCGAAAGAGCCAGGCTGATGGCAAGACCGCGCCATCTCACAAACCACCTGCTCATCAGGGCTGCGATGAGTGGAACAGCAGTTCCCCCCATCCCAATGGCCACCAGGATTCCATAACAAATGTAGAACTGCCATAGCGAGTGGATAAGCGAGATGAGTGCATAGCCTGCAGAAATAAAAACAGTCCCTACGATAATGATCCACCGAGGACCAAATCGATCATACACCCTACCGACAAAGACGAGAGAAAGGGCCCAGAGGATGCTATTGAGGAAAAAAGTAAAAGAGATAGATCCCCTGCTCCAGCCAAATTCGGCAATCATAGGCTTAAACATCACCCCGAAAGAGTATCGGGCCCCTGAGTTAAAGAAAAGGATGACAAAACAAGCAGCCAGAACGTACCAGCCATAATGGATTTCGGACCTAAAATCTTTCTTTTCCAAAGATATCTTCCCCACGGATTCTTATTGAGGTAATCAATCTATTATTGTTGGCTACTCTTTTATCTTAAAGATATCCAAAAGGCAAGGCGCCCGATACACCTTCCAAATAGCATTTAGAATTGCCTCCGCCCAAAATTCGTGAGGCTCCCGGGCCCTGCCTATTCCCCCAACCAAGGGCGGGACACTTTCCGCCCAACATTTGAAAAAAATATCCATTCCACCGTTTCTGTTCCTCTAAAAAACCATTTAGAAACATGAAACTCTAAAATCAACCCCTCGACTATCCCCAGTCTAAGGCCCTGGATTTGTTCAGGGTTGATACTGAGCGGCCCCTTTTACGCCCCTTCTGAAGCCCGGGGTTTGGCGCCGTCGAAGTATCAATGGCCTGGCATTAAAAATGCACTCTTTTTTATACATCCCTTCTAATCAATATGCCCACATGAAGAGACTTTTTACACCAATTTTCCTCATTTTACTTTTAACCATTGGGGCTGGGCGGGCCTTTGGCGAAAATCCTATAAAATATCCTGGGAAATTAGACATTAAGTTAATAGATTTTCGAAGCCTAGATTTTATGTCCCTCTATAATCCTATTGATACTGTTGGCAAAGTTTCCCAGATAATGAGATTGCAATTAGAGATGGATAAAAGGATTGAAAATCAGGATTCGTCAGGGCCAAAACCTATGCTCAATTTAGGTTCTATCCCAGAAGTATTACTAAGATACCAATCCGATACAGTACTCCAATGGGGATATTCCTTTAAAGATCTAATTCTATTATTAAGATTTGGCGTAAAAGCGGAGGACTTCAACTATTTAGATTTTCAAACCCGGCGAGAGAATAATTACCTGTTGGATGTAAATCTTAATTTCAATTTCTTAATTGATTTCTGGTTCAAGTAATAGCAAGGATTCTCCTCTTCCTTCCCCTTTTTAACTCGTCTCCCCTCAAACATTCGTCATTGATTTCCCCAATTCTCTGATCAATGCACATTGATACTTCGACGGCGCCAAACCCCGTCCTTTAGGGCGAGGTTTAAAGCGCCGCTCAGTATCAACCCTGAGCCTTCGACCCGAGCTCAGGCCGAGGGGCAAACCCCGGGCTTTAGATCGGGGATAGTCGAAGGGTTGATTTTCCAATATTCTTTAAATAATTCTTTCCCAAATGATGCCGATGCAATATAATGAAAATCATCTTTGTTTACGGAAAATGTTTGTCAAGGGGCAATTTTGAAGCTTCCCGGCCAGAGGCCGGGGCTTCCCGGCAATGTAATATCATTTTATATTGTGCCCCTTGACCCCGCGCATCCCGCCACAAAAGGGCGGGACGGGGCACGTTCCGGTCAAATACAATGAGATCTTTTTGGCGGCATAGGTGGGGTTGTTCTTTGGAAGAGCCTGGCAGCGACCAGAGAAATAGTGTCGGATGGCGAGGCATCATGTTCACTATGGACACACCTCTTGGGTACGCCCTGCAAAAAACTCCTGCAAAGACGTGGTTTGCAGTCGGCATAGCTCTGGCAGCCATTGGCACAGACTTCTTTCTTAAATCATTCCGCCTGCGTTCCTTGGTCATCGGCGTTTCCCTCCTAATATTCGTATTGCTAGCCCAAGGGGATAGAGCATCATTGGGCCTCGTCGTCCGACTGAGGCCAAGCTATCGTTATTGGGTGAAGGTGACCCTCGGCATTGGGGCCGCAGTAGCAGGGTTCTGTATCGTCGCTGTTTTTCTTCTCTGGATCATCGGCATCCACATGCCGATTCCTGCGAGGCCGCCGGAACGCATTCTGTCTGCTCTGGTGTCGTACTGCATCTCTGCTCCAGTTCTCGAAGAGGCGTTATACCGCCTTGTTTTATGCGTTGCACTGGTCAGAATCGCAGGTCCGTGGTGGACCATCTTCGCGTCGGGAGCTATTTTTGCCGCACTGCACTTCGTATGGGGGAATGCAAGTCCGGATAACTTCATTGCGGGCTATTTTCTTGCGTGGGCATTCCTCAAGAGCGGATCAATCCTGACACCGATCGTGCTGCATTCGCTTGGCAATCTATGCGTGCTCGCTTTGCATGTTGCTAATTGGTACAGGATTTCTTAACCTCCATCCAACGAGAACTAACAGATGAAAGAAAACAAAACAGCCCCTAAATTAACCTTTACAATATTACGCGAAACGTTTGCGATTTGCAGACTTGATAAAGACGCCCCTATTCCTGATTGGGTATTTCAGGGTAACCTATATTCGGTTACCCGAACGAAGGATGAGCTTTCAATTGTGTGCCCACAAATCAATGTTCCTAAAGGAATCGTCTGCAATCAAGGGTGGTCTTGCCTAAAAATTAAAGGACCTTTGGACCTATCTTCAACCGGGATAATTTCGTCAATAGCAAAAACGCTTGTACAGGAAGGCATCAGCTTGTTCTCAATATCCACTTATGATACAGATTATGTCATGGTTAAAGAGAAGGACCTGGAAAAAGCGATCTTTGCTCTCACCGAGACAGGCCAACGAATCGAATGGGAGCAAAATGAATAACGCACCGAAAACATTCTCGTTGGCTTCTCTAATTGGGATCCAAAAGAAAAAAAAGGCAGAGCCACTTCTGACCCTGCCTTTCCTCTCCGGCAACTGAATATGAATTCACTTTCTAAGCGACTGCGTTTTTACACGAATGAAATAGATGTTCTTGGGATCTGAACCATCGCCGATAAAATCTTTGCCCCAGTTCAGGACAGATTCCTCCGTTATTCTTTCTGGATCTTTCCTTCTCTCCGGTAGTGTTCCAATAAAATACTCTTTCCCTGTCTCGTCACGCCAGTACAATTCATATAGGATCATGTTCTGCTCCCGATCTGTTCCTTTCCAAAGATGAGGATAGTTTTCTCAACGGTGCCTGCCACACGGAGAGCTTCTCTCTTCCCGATTCTCTTCTTGAGCCAGTAATGAAGGGACAGGTTCTTGTTAATCAGGAAACTCCTCATTCATACCACTCTCCTGATAGTTTAATACGAAATAGCTGTACTTATTCACGTATACGGTCAGCATTTTTCATACCAAGGTTTCACTATCATCATAAGTTGCTTAATTTATAGTGTTTTGCTCTGACTTAACGGTTTTGTCTAACGTCAAGAGTGGAAGAGATTTTCACAAAAATCCCGAATTACTACCCTAAAAACAGTAGAAATGTTTTCCCATTTTCTAATAGGAAGATGCGCCTAATGCAGATTATTTAAAATTTGGGCGGTTAGGCTTTGGTTAAACTTGGTGTTCCGTCACCCGTCCCTACCCTCTATTTGAATTACTACCTCCTACCGCGGGAGAAATTTCTCCCGTTTCGTCAGAGGTAATCATCAGCTGAAGCTGAACACGCCCTACGGGTCTTCCTTAATTCATCAAGTGCCCGTTCTTTCCCCCATTCGCTCCAGGAACATTCCATACGCTTTTTGGCCCCGGTCATAGCCGGCAAGCCGGAAGAACTCATTCGGGGAATGCTGGTTTTCGTCCCGTAGAGAAAAGGCAAAGACAACAGTATAAGCCCGAAGAGATTGAAGGAACAAAGCGTTGACCGGGATGGATCCGCCCATCCGAATGTGGTAGGGCTCCTTCCCGTAAACCTCTTTCAGCACCGAGGCAGCAACCTTAAGGCCAGGGTGATTGGGAGGAATCAGATAGGGAATCGAGCCGCTTTGGAACTCAGTGGCTGTGACTGTCACTCCCGGCGGAGCTACCCTGTGGATATGGCGTATGAGGAGATCGGCGATTTTGGAAGGATCCTGATCGGCCACCAGCCGGCAGGAAACCTTGGCATGGGCCTCACGTGGCAAAACGGTCTTCAACTCTTCTCCCTCAAAACCACCCCATAGACCGTTTATCTCGAGGGTTGGCCGGGCCCAACCCCGTTCGTAGGTTGTGAATCCGGGTTCGCCAAAAATGGAGGGCGATCCGGTCTCATGCAGGTATTCCGATTCGACGAAAGGTACCTTTGCTATTTGAGCTCGTTCTTCTTCGCTGAGTACCCGAACATCATCGTAGAACCCGTCCACCGTAATTCGTCCATTCGGATCGTGCATGGAGTCCAGAATTTGGACCAATGCGTGGAGAGGATTGGCGACCGTTCCACCGTAGGTTCCGGAATGGAGATCATGATCCGGCCCTTTGATATCAAGAAAGACCGCTGCCAGTCCCCGTGTGCCCAGAACAAGACCCGGATGATTCTCATCCCATTGTCCCCCATCAGCGCTCAATACCAGATCACAGGATAGGAGATCTTTGTGTTTCTCAATGAAACTTGGCAACTGGGGACTTCCGAGTTCTTCCTGACCTTCGAAGAGGAACTTAAGGTTCACGGGTAATCTCCCGCTGGTTTTCAGTATGGCCTCAACCACAATGACGGGAATGAACAGATTGCCCTTGTCATCCGCTACACCGCGGGCGTAAATACGGCCATTCTTGATTACCGGCTCAAAAGGAGGATGATCCCATAGATTCAAGGGGTCGACAGGTTGAGTATCGAAATGGCCATAGATCAAAAGGGTCGGCTTCCCGGGAGCCCGAAGCCACTCCCCATAGACCACCGGGTGGCCTCCCGTAGGCAGGATCCGGACGGATTCAATCCCTGCTGCTTTCATGCGCGCTTCCACCCACTGGGCCGCCCGCTGCACGTCCCCCGCATGGGCCGACAAAGCGGATATGCTCGGGATACGCAAAAAATCCATCAATTCGTTGAGGAGTCGTTCCTTCTGCTGAATGAGATAAGTTTCCCAAGGCGTCATCGTCTTTTCTCCTATCTATCAAGTTTTCTTCTTATTCGATTTTTTCTGAATTCTTAATCCATCGGAGGTATCCGGCACCCACCGGGTCGCAAGCTCAGAATTAGAAATTTTTCCGCTTGAGGCTGACGACGTACAGAATCGAGCAGCGCGGAAATAAACAAAGTACCCTAGAGATGTTCTCATCAATCACGAATTCAAAATAACATCCTTTGCTAAAATCTGTCAATTGTACGTAAGGCGTCTCGGTCCGTGGACCTAGGAATTTCGTTCTTACTCTAGTGTAGGCTCACAAAAGTTTCAGTCGACTAAGGGAGGGTGGTAAGTTAAGACGAACTCGGCTAGACGGTCAGTAATATCTCGGACAATATCATTAGGGACGCCATCAAACGTTTTTGATTGCAGCCGCAAATCAATCGGATCATTAACATAATCTACAATTACAAAACGACCATCAGGGGTAAGGGTGATTTCGGTAGAGAACAATTCGAGCCCGCAAATTTGGGCGATGGAAGAAGTGATGCTATGCAACGGAGTGAGATGATAGGAGTTCGCTTCATCAGAAGTAATAGGAGCATAAATATGTGTGAAGCTATCCCACCAACACGGGTACACCTTTCCTACGCAATACGTGACCCGGAACCATGCCATTCGGGGGCCAAGCCGGGCGGCAATGAGCTGCGCCTGCAGCAGGTATCTCTGAGAGGGGAACTCTTGCCGCGCAACAAGCACTTGACTCAGTGAAGTAGCTTCGGTAACCACGCCATCTCCACCACCCCCGAGTGCGGGTTTTATGGTGAAACCCTCACCTAGAGAAGCCAGATCAATTGCCGGGAGCAAGGGTTGCTCATCATAAGACGGGAGGACGATGGTAACTGGTGTTTCCATACTAGCGCTGATAGCTTGATGCATAGCAACCTTATCCCACGCACGGCAGGCCAGTTCGTGAGGGTTGATATAGTGAATAGCATGATTGCAAGCCCACTGAACGACTGGAATAAAGCGTGGGTCTGCATCGGAAGCCCGATCAAAGAAAATCTGGAAGGTAATCTCTCCATTGGCGAGGGACCGCATCGTATCCGAAAGGTTTTCCGGGGTAATTTGCAACAATGATAGTCCACGTGATTGACAGGCGAGATCAAGCAGCTTAACGAAGTCAGCGTCATATTCCCAGTTCCATGTTAGACAAAGATCGTATTTGCTCATAGGTCAAGCCGTTTCTTGCACACTTTTTTGAACGAAGACGGTTCCAAGAAGCTTGACTAAAATATTAATATTTAGATTTTAGAAATTCAACGTATGCAGATATAAAATAAGTCGCTACCACTTCCCTCCTAATCACTATCAGCCCATTTTGTCGCAATCATGCAGCGGTTTCGTAGTGGAAATGCTGATGGGTATATCTGAACATCTAAATGCAATCAAAGAATAACAACAAAGAATAACAACGTTGACCGCATCCTGGGACGATGCTATAATCGGTCCGCGAAAAGCAAAGGCCATGGGCGTGCTAAAAAAGGAGCAGCAGGCGCTGCTCAAAGAAGAGCGAAGAATAATGAACGATTTGCAGATGGCTCTGGTCAAGTTCGACGGGGAATCTGAAGACGAGGAGTCTCTGCGGCATTCGATCCAACAGCTTGATGAACTCTTTCTCGTGGTGGTTGTAGGCGAATTCAACTCTGGGAAAAGTGCTGTCATCAACGCCCTTCTTGGACAGAGGCTGTTGGAGGAGGGAGTCACCCCAACGACCACCCAGATCCACCAAATTCGCTACGGCAAGGCGCCTGAAAAGAGTTTACTCGGTGACGATCAGACCGCCCTTACGTATCCCATTGAGTTTCTCTCTGAAATGACGATCGTCGATACGCCTGGCACCAATGCTATTATTCGGAAGCACGAAACAATTACCACACACTTCGTGCCCCGCTCCGACCTGGTTCTTTTTGTCACCTCGGCGGATCGCACGTTCACGGAGAGTGAGCGAGTTTTTCTGGAACGCATTCGGGATTGGAGCAAGAAAGTCGTCTTTGTGATCAACAAGATCGACATTCTCGAGAGCGACCAAGAGGTTGCACAAGTGGAGAACTACGTCCGGGAAAATGCCAACCTCCTCTTGGGGGTGATTCCAGAGACCTTCCCCGTCAGTGCCCGTGCAGCGCTGCGGGCGAAGCAGGGGGAGAGTGGCCTATGGGAGAAAAGTCGCTTTGCCTCTTTCGAAAGGTACATTCACAACACTTTGGATGAGAGCAGCCGCCTTGTCCTGAAGCTCCTTAACCCGCTGGGGGTCGGGAGCCACCTCGTGGACAAGTACTTAAAGAAAGTCGACTCCCGAATGGTCTTTCTAAGAACGGATTTCAACCTGCTGGCTGACGTGGAAACGCAGTTGGCCGTATACAAGGAGGATATGCATCATAACTTCAGCTTTCGCATGGGAGACATCGAAAAAATCCTCTTCGAAATGGAGAAACGTGGCCAGGTTTTTTTTGATGAAACTTTCCGGCTGGGACGAGTCTTCGACCTACTGAGTAAGGCACGAGTTCAGCAGGAGTTTGAGCGTCAGGTGGTCGCGGATGCACCGCAACAAATTGAAGGAAAGGTAAACGATCTGATCGACTGGATGGTGGAGTTTGACCTCCGCCAGTGGCAGGCTGTTATGGAGTACCTATCTAGACGACGCCAAGAACACAAAGACCGGATTTTGGGGGATGTGGGTCCAGGTAGCTTGCAGTACGATCGGGAGCGACTCATTGAGGCTGTTGGACGAGAAGCCAGACGGGTGGTCGAGAGTTACGACAAGAGGCAAGAATCTAAAATCATTGCCGAGCATGCTCAGATGGCTGTAAAGGCATCGGCAGCACTGGGGGCAGGTGCTCTGGGTTTGGGGGCGCTTGTCACTGCATTAGCGACGACGGCTGCTGCCGACGTGACTGGCGTGCTCATGGCCGGTGCCATAGCCACCCTTGGACTTTTCATCATTCCTGCCAAACGTCGGCAGGGTAAGGCAAAGTTCAACGAGAAAATTGCTGGGGTGCGCACTCAACTCATCCAGACGTTAAGTGGCCAGTTTGAAAAGGAGATGAATCACAGCGTTGAGCGTATCCAAGAAGCGATCGCTCCCTACACCCGTTTCGTTCGTGCAGAGCGGGAAAAGATGTTGGAAATGGAAGGTAGATGTAAGCATCTTGAGCTTGAAATAGACCGATTGAAAGGGAAACTGGAAAATATTTGATGGATTCAGGTTTCGGAGACATAGAAGGCGGGGCAAGGGCTCAGTCCGTGAATTCAGCAACCTCGTTCTTACTCTAACGCAGGCTTGCGATCAGAACGAGAGGTAATTCATTACAAGACCTGATCCCATAGGTTCAGTAACGAAGCCGACAAACTCACGGCTGAGTTGCGGTCGCCTTACGAATCTCTTCCTCTCGCAGCGCGCGCCGGAGGATCTTTCCAATCATGCTTTTGGGCAACTGCGTGCGGAACTCAACCTCTGAGGGAACCTTGTACGGCGTGAGCCGCTCCTTGAAGTAGGCGATGAACTCTTCCGGCGTGGCTGTCTCTCCATCCTTGAGGACGATATAGACCTTGATGCGCTCCCCTTTGCGCGGATCAGGGATGCCCACGCTGATGCCCTCCTTGACCTTGGAGTGTTGATAGATCAGCTCGTCAATCTCACGCGGAAAGACGTTGAACCCACCAACGATGATGAGGTCCTTTTTGCGGTCGGTGATGTAAAAGTAACCATCCTCATCCACGTAGCCAATATCGCCTGTGTAAAGCCAGTCATCGACAACTGTCTTTTGGGTTTCTTCCGCATTTTTATAATAGCCAAGCATCACGGTGGGACTTCTAAGGACAATCTCGCCCAATTTGCCCGGCGCAAGATCGTGGCCGTCGTCGAGGCTGACGATCTTGACATCGACGTCGGGAAACGGGAGGCCAATGCTGCCAACCTTGTGCATTCCCTGATAGGGATTCGCCATGATGGCTGTCACCGCTTCCGTGAGGCCGTAGCCTTCGACCATCCGTCCACCCGTCTTCCCTGTGGCCTTTAGGCTTGCCTCAAACCCCTCCTTGATGGCGTGGGTCAGCGGCGCTGCGCCGACAAAGATTCCCCGCAGGCTGCTGAAATCGTAGCGATGAATGTTCGGCAAGTTGCTCAACTGCACAAACATAGTCGGCACGCCAATAAAGAAGGAGGGTTTGTACTTATGGATGGCCTTCGCGATTTGCTTTGCGCTAAAACGGGGCACCAGAAAGATCTCTCCCCCCGCGAGCACTGCCGCATTCATGGTAACGCTCATGCCAAAGCCGTGAAACAGAGGCAGGACAGCCAGCACCCCTTGCTCGTCGGTGAGATGCCCCCAGGCGATGATCTGGTGAGCGTTGGTCACAAGGTTAAAGTGAGAAAGCATGATGCTCTTGGCCACACCCGTGGTGCCGCCGCTATAGATCAGCACGGCCATCTCCTCCGGCTGGACTGGCTCTGGATGCCAATCAGGCCGGAGCGCCTGTTTCAGCAATTCTTTGAAATCTACCAAGGTTTCGCCACCCAGCTTGCGTATGAGTCTGTGCTCCCGGAAACCTTGGATGAGGTTCAGCGGGAACGGCAGGAAGTCAGCGAGGCGGCTATAGACGACGTGCTTTAGAGGAGTCTTGCCTCTCAGCGGTACCACTTTATTCAAAAAGAGCGGGATCGTGATGGCAGCCTCAGCTCCCGAATCGGTCAAGTAGAATTCAAGTTCGCGTTCAGCGGAGAGAGGGTTTAGGGGAACAATCACAGCCCCCGCTTTCAAAAGACCATAATAAGCGACGAGAAACTGGGGTGAATTAGGAAGGAGCAGGACCACTCGATCACCTTTTCGGATCCCCAGATTGCGGATCCCCGCGCCAAAGCGGTCAGATAGTTCTTTGATCTGCTGGTAGGTGAGCCGTCTGCCAAAAAAGTTTGTGCATGGACTGTCGGGATGCTTGGCGGCGGTCTCGTCCAACAGGCAGTAGAGCGGAATATGGGGATAGCTCAGGTGCGGAGGAACTTCCCGATCATAGTGCTTGAACCACGGCCGAAACTCGGAAGCATCGGATATACGTCCGCTGGTGTCCGACGCCATCATATTTCCTCCTTTTTCTAACAATGGAAGGAAAGCAAAAGCGGTTTCATTATAGTGTAAAACGCCATGGACTCACAAGTATCAATGCACGCGGAACCAGACAGTCGCGCCTATTGAGAAAAATAATGTCAGCTTTGGGGTCCCCCATATGTCTACGACTTCATTGGCCGTGGACTGAATCCTCCCTCGCCTTGAAGGCGAGGGGTTTCCAAAAACATGTCGACTTCAAGTCGACTGGGGTTGTCATTTCCTCTTCTTCGTCATTCCTGCGGAAGCAGGAATCCAGACGAGGATCTCAGAAAATCACCCTCTGGATACCCGCTTTCGCGGGTATGACAGACTGGTCCCGTTCGTTTCCGTATTTGGTGGGTAGGGGAGGCTTTAGCCTCCCTATTTAGGGCGACTGAAGTCGCCCCTACCCCACCTGCTACTTCATTGGCGGTGGACTAACGGGAAACGGGATTCTCGTTGACCTCTTTGCCAAAATTTGATAGTTGTTAGGAGTCACTAAGATTTTCGGTCGGTGATTCTAATTCATTTTCTTAACTGTAGAAAGGAGAACCCTATGAAAAAAAGAATATTTGTTCTGCTCACTCTGCTTTCGGTGATTTTTGCGGCAGGTATCGTTAAAGCTGCTGACCTTGTGATCTATGCGGCGCTTGACGAAAAGACACCAAGAGAGATCATCAAGGCGTTTAAGGAACGGATTGGCTTGGATGCAGACCTTGCCCTTCAGATAGAACAAGCAGGTACAGTGGCCTCCAGGATCAAAACTGAGGCGAAGAACCCGAGGGCCGATGTCTTTATTGGAGGGAATTCAAACATTCACGCCAGCCTTTCAGCGGAAGGATTCCTCGATCCATACCGCTCAACGATGATAAGAGACGCAGCGATAGATCCAAAATTCATGGACCCCAAGGGTTGTTGGACCGGTTGGTATCTCGGGGCAATGTGCATCCATTACAATACAAAAAGATTTAACGAAGAGATTGCCCCAAAAGGTCTGAAACCCCCTTCCACATGGGATGACCTTCTCAACTCTATCTATAAGGGTGAAGTGATTACTTCAAACCCTGCAACGACGGGAAGTGCAGTCATTATCATGGCCACTCAAATTTTCCGGCTGGGCAGTGTCGATGCCGGCTTCAAGTACATCGCTGATTTGAATAAAAATGTGCGCCAATATACACAGGGGGCAAATGGGTCGATTGATCTTGTATCCAGGGGAGAGGCCATTGTAGGTACAGCTTGGGGCCATGATACGATTGCCAGGAAAACGCGTGAGAACCTTCCGATCACGATTCTATTTCCAAAAGATGATGGCTATGAAATTGGAGGTGCATCGATTATCAAAGGGTGTAAGAACCCGGCAGCAGCAAAAAAGTTTATCGACTTCCTCCTCACTCCGACTCCTGCAGAGATTAATGCGAGGATTGGGTTGAGGTATCCGGTCAGAAAGGGGGTTGCCCTTCCTCCCGGAGTTCCTGCTTTTGAAAGCCTCAGCTTTGTGAACTACGATAATGCCATGGTGGAAAAGAATGTCGAGGCATGGAAGAAAAGATGGTCTGAGATTACCGGACGATGATTTCCCCAAGAATGTGAAAAGTGTTTTGCTGCAAATGAATTGATCCTGAATCGTTTGGCTAGGTTGAGCTCCAATGCCTGACCTAGCCATTTCTTCTTGCAATACTTGAAATCTATGTTTCCAGAAATGAGCTTACAAATAGCCAACCCAACAACGGATGTCCCTTGATGTCAGTGTATTTCAGAGGAATGAAGAATCAGCTTTCGGGAGGATACTTAACCGGTTAGTTGTTGCATAAAAAACGTTACAAAAGGCAGCCGGGTGTGCTGGAAGAGCTTTAGAGCGGCACCTTTGAATGAGTTCGCTACTCCCTGCCCAGCAGATGGCAAACGTCACCTTGGGTGACATCGCGAGTCACCCATAAAACATGCCAAAAACCCGCATTCTAAAGGTCTGGAAGCACACTCGACTGCCTTTTCAATGTAACGCTAAGGTCAATTTGGGGAGTATCAATGATTAAGGTTCTTAGGGAGCCCCTTTTACTCATCATACTCCTGTTGGTATTTCTTGGTCTGGGATTCTTTGTCCTCTACCCCATGGCAAGTGTTCTGACATACCCTGGCCTTCAAGACTTTCTCAGTGTTCCTAAGAATCCCCGATATCTAAGGGCCATTTATAACACGTTCATCATGGTCATGCTCTCCACCTCTTCAGCTATTATCGTTGGTTTCTTGTTCGCCTATACCTTTACGAGAACGAATGTCCCCCTCAAAAAAATTCTTAGAATCATATCCCTTCTTCCTTTGTTCTCCCCTCCCTTCATGATCTCCTTTAGTTATATTTTGATGTTCGGGAGAAACGGCTTGATCAGCTACACCCTATTGGGACACCGCTTTGACATCATCGGGTGGCACGGATTATGGTTGTCAGAAACCATCGCCTTTTTCCCGTTGGCTGCTCTCATTATGGAAGGGGTGCTTCAATCCATACCGCCAAGCCTTGAATATGCCGGAAGAAATCTCGGTGCCACAGGGCTGAAGCTCTTCCGCACCATTACGCTCCCTCTGGCTAGACCCGGTGTCGCTGGTGCCGCTCTTCTCGTAGCGATATACGTCCTCGCAGATTTCGGCAACCCCATCATGATTGCAGGAAGCTTTATTGTCCTTCCCACAGAGGCATGGGCGAGAGTGAGCGGCTGGGGAGATGTGACAGGAGCCGCCGTCCTCACTTCCATCCTTCTTATGCCAGCTTTTCTTTTCTTTCTATTTCAGAGATACTGGGTGGGGAAAAGACAGTATACCACGATCACGGGTAAGGTCACCCTCATGGATATCCCCCCCACGAAGTGGTATATCCGATGGTCTCTCTTCATCTTTTGCACGATTTTTTCCCTCCTCATCCTCTGTATCTTCTTCGGTCTCATTGCCGGAGCCTTCACCAAAGGATGGGGATTTGACTACACCCCCACATTAAAACACTGGCAGCATGTCTTTTCTTATTCCAAACCTCTCACCAATAGCCTCTATTTTGCTCTGATCGCTGCCTTGGTCAGTTCGAGCTTTGCGATGGTGAGTGCCTACCTTGTCTGCAGAAAAAAATTTATCGCAAGGAGAGCGCTCGACTTTGCAGCCATCCTCCCAGCCGCCATCCCGGGTGTCTTTTTTGGGATAGGCTATTCCCTTTCCTTCAATACTCCCCCACTCGATCTTTACGGTACCTCTCTGATCATCATATTCAGTATGATTTTTTGGAACATTCCCATCGGTTACCAGACCGCTTATGGAGGCTTTCAACAGATTGCCTCGTCGTTGGGTGAAGCAGCCTCCAATCTTGGGGCAGGAAGTCTAAGGATCTTTTGGGATATCGAACTACCTCTTCTAAAATCTGCATATATTTCAGCTTTCATCGTATCCTATATCCGGGCCGTCACAACGCTCAGTGTGATTATCTTTCTGGTGACCTCAACAAATATCGTCGCTACCTTCCAAATTCTCAATCTGGTCAATGATGGATTCATTGGCCAAGGTGCCGCCTTAACCACGGCACTTCTACTCTTGACCTTTCTGATCTTGGGTTGTGCCCGGTTCCTTTTTGGCAGAAAGATTGAACTATTTAGAATTTAGAGAAAGGCTCTTTCATATGCGAGATATTCACATCAAGATAAGGAACCTCACCAAACGATTCGGTGACGTCGTTGCATTAGACAAGGTTTCCTTGGAGATTGAAAGAGGAAGCTTTGCCACGTTCTTAGGTCCAAGTGGCTGCGGGAAGACGACTACCCTTCGCCTTCTTGCCGGATTTTACAGTGCGGATGAGGGGGAAATCTTTTTTGGAGATAGATGTGTCAATGAGGTGCCCTCCCATAAGCGGAACGCCACGATGGTCTTTCAGGACTACGCTCTCTTCCCTCATATGACTATTTTTGAGAATGTCTCCTATGGATTGAAAATCATGAAATTGCAGACCAAAGAAATAGAAGAAAGGGTCGAAAAAACCCTAAAGTTCCTTGGGTTAGAAGGATTGAGGGATAGAACTCCTGGAATGATTAGCGGGGGCCAGCAGCAACGAGCCGCTCTGGCCAGGGCCTTGATTATGGAGCCAGAGGTATTACTATTGGATGAACCGCTTTCAAACCTGGATGCAAAATTGAGAGTGAATATCCGGGCCGAACTCCGGCAAATCCAGAAAAGCCTCGGGATCACCACCGTTTACGTCACCCATGATCAGGAGGAGGCATTGGCTATTTCTGACTCCATCGCGGTCATGAACAAGGGGAAAGTAGTTCAGTTCGGCCCTCCCTGGGAAATTTACTATAGACCCAAGAACACATTTGTTGCAGATTTCGTAGGGGTCGCCAATTTTATCCGTGGGAAGGTATCTGAGATTACCTCTCAAAATATCTTTGTAAATATAGAGGACCAAACCTTGAGCTTGATGAACCATCAATATCAAGTTTCTACGGGTCAGAGGGTCGTACTCAACATTCGCCCAGAGACAATTTTGATGTCCAAGCAAATTCCGGAATCTCATTCCAATGTGCTTTCAGGAAAAATTAAGACTCATACCTTTGTCGGACAGTTTATCCGGTATTGGGTGACATCCGGCAGGAGAGAATTTATTGTGGATCTCCACGATCCAAGTTCGATAGGAATTCTCAATGGGGACGTCTATCTCCAGTTACCCTCCTCAAAACTCCACTTGCTTCCAGCAGAAGATTAGCAGTATCAACGAATGATGACAGATTTCGAAATGTGAATGATATCGAAATTCCTTCAAAAAGAATGGGGATGAGCTCTTTTGCCCACCCCCTTCATGACTGGTGCCTAGGGCTGGAGTCCCTTCGATTGACTCAGGGCAGGTTCACCGGCACGGTGGGGGACCACCGAGGGATCTTAAGTCTTAAATTTTCAAGCACGTAACGCATTAGAACCACTCATATTTCTTATGATGATATTAAATACTTACCCTCGAACCAATTGTCCTTTTTTGTCCTTAAATATCCCCTAAAATCCTTACATGTCGTCCATCAAAGTTCAGACAAACTTCAGACGGGAATCAATTCAAATTTCACCGGCAATCTTTTTAGAAACCTTTATGACCTCATCAGAAAGCCAGTATCCTCCGGTCCGTAATTCTTCCAAGAGTGGAGCGATTTTTTCAACAATGCCTTCTTCTTTTGCCAAAAGCAATAAACCGACCACCCCTGAGACTGAAATATTCAATCTGCTGGCAACCTGTCTTCCAGCACGGTCATCCATCAATACCAAAACATCTCCGCCGATGGAAGAAGCGAGACCGAGGACTTGTCTTTCGCCTTCATCCAGGTCTGACACGGCATGTTGAGTAGTCGAGTCCATTGGGTCAAAGTCTTTAACGCGGATAAATTCCTTTAGAGCCTTGTCAATCTGCTCAGACTCTCCTCCAATTTTCCCTAATAATTCCTTCTGAACCATCGGTGGAATCAACACCTCCGATGCTAACCGATTTAATATGAACAGAAGACCGACTTTGGCTAAGCCGATAATCGGACCGGTATTGGAAACAATTTTCATAAATGACTCATTCTCTTCGTGGTTTCAAAATCTTTTTTGATCTCTTCCTCTGTCTCTTCATCCATATAATTGAAAGGACTTACCCGGTACCGACCGCAAGCTTCAAAGAATTCAGCCCTTGACATCCCAGCGAGTTCTGCAGCTTTCCCTGAAGATATCTTGCCAAGTTCAAACATCTTAAGGGCGGCCATTAGACGGATATGGTGCTCTATCTCCTCCTTTGTCATATGGACGGCCTGTTCAAACCCGCTGGGGTACTTGATCTTCAACTCTTCAACCTTCATGCCCTCCATCTCCTTTCTAATGATTCGGAAAGAGTTATCTATGCTCTAACAACTCCTTTTCAAGTTTAAGCTCACTGCAAAACACAGTAGGTTCTTTTTTCGAGACTCTGAAGCCAGGACATCATAAAAATCTTCCCAGAGGTCTCCCCAACGTTCAAGATCAATAAGCACGGCCCTCTTTTTTCCAGAATCATCTACAAGAAATTCAACACCCTTCATTTAACACTCCTTATTTTTAGTTGTCGATTACCTTATGCATTTTTAAGGTCATCCCACGACACATAGGAGTCTTTGGCGCCT
>CAYMJV010000009.1:0-50811 GCA_964390545.1 uncultured Syntrophaceae bacterium | reverse complement strand
ACCTTCTCCTCCATTACTTCCATTCTTTTACCAGTTTCATATAGATTTTCTCCCAACTTCTTCACGGCCTTCCCCCCACCGAACCAGACAAAGAAAAAGCAGATGAGGAGACCCACCAGCACTCCCAACAAAAACTTCATCATCTCCCTTTTACCTCCGTCCCCACTCTCCTCTCATTCCTACAAAATTAGACTATCAAGAAACATCTTTTTTTTCAATCCATTTCTGAGGACCCTGTCGAAGAAAAGTTTTCATTGTTTTGATTTTTACCGGTATGTTAAGATTTTATGGATGAAGCGCTTCAATTGGCAGATTATTTTTGGCTTGTCCTTAATCGTACTCTCTACCCTTTTCTATCTCCTTCATTACTCCATTTTCAGGGACAGTCGTCACATCTTGCTTTATCTGATCGGGGATATTGCCTTTCTCCCCATTCAGGTTCTGCTGGTCACCTTGATCATCGATCGGTTACTGAACGCAAGAGAAAAAAGCTCGCTCCTGAAAAAATTGAATATGGTGATCGGAGCTTTCTTCAGCGAAGTTGGAACAGAACTGCTGAAATCGTTCTCTGAGTTTTCACCACAAAATGACCAGATCAGAAAGGATCTGGTTGAAAACAATGACTGGTCCAACAAAGCATTTTCTTATATGAGCAAACGTGTCAAGCAGTACGAGTATCACATCGAGAGTCAGAGGGCCAACTTGGAGGATTTAAGAAACCTTCTCTTGGGGAAGAGGGGATTCTTGTTAGCCCTGCTGGAAAACCCTAATTTGCTTGAACATGAATCCTTCACTGAGCTTCTTTGGGCGGTGTTTCATTTGACGGAAGAACTGACTTGTAGGATGGATTTAAAGCAGCTACCGGAGACGGATTGTCAACATCTTTCAGCGGATATGAAGAGAGCATACGTTCTCCTCATCGTCGAATGGCTGGCCTATATGAAACATCTAAAAATCGATTATCCCTATCTCTTCTCGTTGGCAGCAAGAATGAACCCTTTCGATCCGAATGCATCGCCCATCGTTAAATAAAGCCATATACTCCTCCCTTTACCAAAGGGAGGTTGGGAGGGATTTTGGTGGTAGTTCGTTTAATACGTCTAACGGCGGTAATTTCTATTTCTGCAATCTCTTCACTCTTTCCCTTAGTGACTTCTCATGCCCAACAGGAAGCCATCCTCGAAGTAGGAAGGTTTTCAGCCGAACCCCTAGAAAACAGTTTACCAACCGGCTGGAAACGGTTGACCTTCAAAAAGATAGACCGACACACAACCTATGCGCTGATTAAAGACGGCGACACGGTGGTCGTCAAAGCTGTGGCCGAGTCTTCCGCATCCGGTCTCGTGCGGGAAATCAAGATCGATCCCAAAGAATTCCCTGTTGTGCAATGGCTCTGGAAGGTTACCAACATCTTGAAAAAGGGTGACGTACGGCGAAAGGAGGGAGATGATTATCCTGCCCGGATCTACGTCACATTTGAATACGACTCGAGCAAATTGGGATTCTTTGAGAAAGCCAAATATGAGGCAGTTCGATTACTTTACGGCCAATATCCCCCCATTGGAGCGATTAATTACATCTGGGAAAGTAAGTTGCCACAGGGGATGATGATCCCCAATCCCTATACGAACCGCGTCATCATGATTGTCGTGGAGAGTGGTGAGACGAAGCTGAATCAATGGGTGAGTGAGGAACGCAATATCTATGGGGATTACAAGAAAGCCTTCGGTCAGGAACCGCCCATGATCTCCGGCGTTGCCATCATGACGGACACCGATAACACCGATGAATCAGCGACCGCTTATTATGGGGATATCATTTTTAGAAAAACAAAATCCCAATAATCAAATGTTTAATAAGCAAACCACCCCTCACTCTTCCCCTCTCCCCTGAGGGGAGAGGGATGGGGTGAGGGGATTAGAATTTCGGTTATCGGAATTTTGGAATTATTTGATTTTTGGTGCTTGAAATCTGGAGATTAACCTCTTCTCGCTTTCTTAATATCCTCGAGATAATATTTAATCAACGGAGACATTTCAGGGGGCTGCCAATCGGCATTCTTAGGTTCTTCAGGCCATGTGAACGGAAGATGCCAGACTTCTCCTGGTTTTTTAGCTTTTTCTAAAACAGAAAGGACCATTAAAAGAACCTTCCTCTGGCCCTCTCTATCCCCCACCTGCCCCACAGGCCTACCGTAAGGATATTCAATAGCGGCTGAGCGAGGAATCCCCACAGCCCGATGAAATTCATAGGTGGGTGTAAGAACGACTGTGGAAAATCCAGCTTCTTCCAAACGCCTTGCAGCCAGTCCGACGGACTGGCAACAGAAGGGTCAAGCTGGGGTAAGAAGGACGGCCTCAACGTCTTCGAGTTTCATCTTTTTCGAAATAGGTTCGATCGCTTCCTTTAGGAAATCGTTATTCCGCCATTGAAACCCATAGAAGGAATACGCGCTAGGAGCGAGGCGTCCTATGATCCCTTCCTTCTCAAACTCAGCCATCCGAGCAAGGGGGAGAATGACATTAATATCCTGTTTGATATAGGTGGTATTGATATGGAGGTGATTGACATCGATATCCTTCTCCGTTTTCCCTTTGGGGATGATGCGAAAAGATCGATCCCCCCAGATAGGCTCCCTCTTCTCCCTTTCCATGTCAAAAGGAGGATCTGATTTCAGACTAATACCGGCGCTAGTCACCAGAGCAACAGTCACCTTGCTTAGGGATTTGGACATGGGCGTCCAAGGAATGGGATTTTTGAAATCTTCATCTGGTATGAAGGTTTTCACCCAGGCCCTTAGGCCTGGAGGGAGAAATCGAAATCCATCCACAACTTTTTCATTCAGTTCCATAAAAGCCTCCCTATATGCCAGCCAAGTGTTCTAGGGGTGCTCAATTATATATTTGAACCTTTGGAGAAGCAAGACTCGTCATTGATATCTGAACCCTTTTCCAACGAGAGCTCTAAAAAAAACTTTTCGCTCTCTGATTACACAGATTTGAAAAAATGATTCCCCAGATTTCTCTTTATTCTTCAATGTATTTGAAATCCGCGTAATCGCTTCATAATCGGTGTAATCAGGGATTTCTGTGCTTTTTCAGAAATCTCCCAACACGCCCTTGACATTAGGTGACGCTCTGACTTATATTTTGGTTAGATTTCAGGCACTTATTTAACAGTTGAAGGGGGGTTAGTTTTGTCTTTGTTTATTACCTTTGAGGGAGTGGAGGGAAGCGGGAAGACCACTCAGATTCGCCGTTTGGAAAAATACCTGACTCGTAAAGGCATCCCCTGCAAAGTCACCCGCGAGCCTGGGGGGCCCCTCATCAGTGAGAAGGTCAGAAAGATCCTTCTGAATCCAGATCATCAGGAAATGGTCCCCCTGAGCGAACTCCTCCTTTATGAAGCCGCAAGGGCTCAACATCTGAGGGAGGTTATCGAGCCCATCTTAAAAAAAGGAGGGGTGGTTCTCTGCGACCGTTTTAGTGATGCGACCATTGCCTATCAAGGTTTTGGTCGAAAGTTAGACCTGGAATTGATCAAGAGGCTCAATCAACTCGCCACGCAAGGGAGGAAACCTGACGTGACGTTTCTTTTGGACTGCCCTTCGGGTTTAGGACTGAAGAGGGCCGTTCAGAGAAATCAGAGGCAGAGGAAGACGAAAGAAGAGCGGTTTGAAAGAGAGAAGATCCAATTTCATCATCGGGTGAGGAGAGGATATCATTGGATTGCTAAGAAGGAGCCCCACCGGGTGAAGGTGATCGATACGCGAGAAGGTGTAGACAAGAGCTTCGAGAAGATTCGAGAGATCGTTGATAAATTAATAGGGTTCAAGGGGTCAAGGGTTCGAGGGTTCAAGTGAAATCATCGAGTTTATCAAATTGAGAAATGCTTTAAGAATTTCAAACTTGAACCCTTGGACCCGTGAATCCTCGGACCCTTCTTTTGAGACAGGCTATGTCATTCAAAAACGTTTTAGGCCATTCTAGGCCCATCGAACTGCTGAAGCGAGCCATCCAGAGGGATAGGATCGCCCATAGCTATCTCTTTCTGGGAAATGAGGGGATTGGAAAGAAGTGGGTAGCCCTGCAATTTGCAAAGGCCCTCAATTGTCTCGATGAAGGAGTTGAGAGAGGGGATGCCTGCGATCATTGCCTTTCTTGTAAAAAGATTGATCACGCTCTTCATCCAGACGTTTTGCTCATTGAACCCATCGGTCAAGGCATCAAGAAAGAGCAAGTCATTCAGATGCAGAAAGAACTGGCTTACAAACCCTATGAAGGAAAACGTCGTGTCTGTATCCTCACGGCTGCAGACCGGATGGCTCATGATATACCCAATACTCTTCTTAAAACGCTGGAAGAACCCCCGCTCCATACAGTGATCATCCTGCTGGCCAATAACTCCAGGTTCATCTTGCCCACGATCCTTTCACGATGCCAGCCGATTCGGTTCAATCCCTTACCAATTTCTCTGGTTTCCAAATGGTTGATGGAAGGTACAGGTTTCGATGAAACAGAAGCCCATCTCCTTGCTTCTCTTTCAGATGGAAGCCCTGGAAAGGCCTTGGAGATCCGAGAGGAGATTCATCAGATTCCAAGAGAAGAACTCCTAAAGGACTGGGTAGGATTGAAATCGCTTTCATTTGAAAAGATGGGGAGTTGGGTTGAATCTTTACCCTCTCAACGAGAAAATCTTCTTTTGATGCTCGAAGTTGCCAAAACCTTATTGAGAGACTTAGTCATCGTGAAGACTTTGAAGAAGGAGCCGAAACTGATCCATTCGGATTTATTACAAGTGATGGAACCCCTAGCGGCGAATTGGAGTCTCTCCTCCCTTTTGAAACGGATGGAGGTTCTCCACCGAACGACCGTAGCGGTCCGGGCCAACGCCAATACAAAACTGGCCTTGGAAGCAATGATGATCTCCTGGGCTGAGGGATAGGAAAGATGATTCGCTTGGTCTTTGTCAAGCTGGCCAATGGAAAGGCCGAAGAGTTCGATGCTGGAGATCTTACCCTGGAGGTGGGTGAGAACGTCATCGTCGATACGGAGAAAGGACAGGTCTTAGGAAGGATTCTCTCCGCACCTCAAGAAAAGGAGAAACGTTTTCTCCTGAAATCTCCGAGGAAGGTGATCCGGAAGGCAACCCCTGAAGATCTAGACCAGTTGCACAGAAACGAACAATTGGAAAAGGATGCTTTTGCCTTCTGTCTCAGAAAGATCAAGGAGAAGGGCTTGAACATGAAGCTCGTCAAGACAGAGGTTCTCCTAGACCGCTCCAAGGCCCTCTTTTACTTCACCTCAGAAAAGAGGGTCGATTTCCGGGAACTGGTCAGAGATCTGGCTGCAGAATTCCGGATGCGGATCGAGATGAGACAGATTGGCGTAAGGGATGAGGCCAAGATGGTCTGCGGCCTCGGGAGTTGTGGAAGGGAACTCTGCTGTGCCAAATTCATGAATCGATTTGAATTGGTCTCTGTCAAAATGGCCAAGGAACAGAATCTCGCTCTCAATCCAACAAAGATTTCTGGCATCTGTGGCCGATTAATGTGTTGTCTGGCCTATGAATATCCTACCTATCTGGAGCTAAAAAGGGATTTGCCCAAGGTGGGCAAACATATCACCACTCGTTCGGGCAAAGGAAAAGTCATTCGCCAAAATGTGCTTAGCCAGACCGTGACCGTTGAATTGGAAGAAGGGGGAGAGATTACCATCCATGCGTCCGAAATCTGAAAGAGCCTTCTACATCACCACTCCTATCTACTATGTGAACGATGTCCCCCATATCGGACATGCCTATACTACCGTCGCCGCAGATGTCCTCGCCCGTTTCAAGCGTCTGGAGGGGTATCAGGTTTTTTTTCTCACTGGCACAGATGAACACGGTCAGAAGGTTGAGAAAGCGGCCCAGGAGCGGGGGGTAGATCCGAAATCGCACTGTGATGAAATGGTGAAGCGTTTCCAGTCTCTCTGGAAGAAGCTCAATATCTCCAACAACGATTTCATCCGAACGACAGAAGCCCGTCATAAGAAAGTGGTTCAGAAGATCCTTCAGGATCTTTACGATCGCGGAGAGATCTACTCGGACAATTACGAGGGGTGGTATTGTATTCCCTGCGAACGGTTCTGGACCGAAAAGGATCTCGTAGAGGGCAATTGCCCCGACTGCCTTCGTTCGGTGAATGAGATTTCGGAGAAGAACTATTTCTTCCGGATGAGCAAGTATCAATCCTGGCTGATCGAAAACATCGAAAAGAACGAGCGGTTCATCCTCCCTCTATCAAGGAGGAATGAGATTTTGGGATTTCTTCGAAGCCCTCTGGAAGATCTTTGCATCTCGAGACCCAAAAAGCGGTTAAGCTGGGGGATTGAAATTCCTTTCGATCTGGAATATGTCACCTATGTGTGGTTCGATGCTTTGATCAACTACGTGAGCGGGATTGGGTACGGTTCTGATGGGGATCGGTTTCGGACTTTCTGGCCGGAGGCGGTCCACCTCATTGGCAAGGACATCCTCACGACTCATACGGTCTATTGGCCGACCATGCTCAGGGCCACCGGTCTGACGCCTCCCAAAATGGTCTTCGCCCACGGATGGTGGACAGTCGAGGGGAAAAAGATGTCTAAATCCCTTCAGAATGTCGTTGAACCCAACCGTTTAATCGATCTCTATGGAGTGGACGCTGTGAGATATTTTCTCATACGGGAAGTCCCTTTCGGGATCGATGGGGACTTCTCCCATGCGGCGATGGTTCATAGGATTAACGGCGATTTGGCAAACGATCTGGGAAATCTCTTCAGTCGGACCCTCAGCATGGTCCATAAATATTTTGATGGTCTTATTCCAACGCCTTCTCAATCCCAGGAGATCGATCGGGATCTCCGAGAAGTCTCCGAGAAGGTCCTTCCACAACTGTCGAAGCAAATGGATGATCTAGCTTTTAACAGGGCTCTGTCCTCCATCTGGGAAATCGTCAATGCTGCCAATAAATATGTGGATGAGACGGCCCCCTGGTCCCTTGCCAAAGAGGAGAAGGACCGGCCTCGTCTTGGCACCGTGCTCTACCATGCCCTGGAGTCCCTTCGACTCCTTGCCCTCCTCCTCGCTGCCTTCATGCCATCTACCTCTGAGAAGATGTGGTCACAACTGCAGATGCAGGAGAACCTCTGGGAACAGAATCTAAAGTTGAATGGAAAATGGGAAGGCTTAAAACCCGGAAGAAGAGTCGTTAAGCCCGCGCCCCTGTTTCCCAGGATTGATCCTGCTAAGATATCGCTTGAATAATCCCTCTTCACCTCCCTTTAATAAAGGGAGGAAACCTCGAATTCCGCCTTTTCTAAAGTCGGTACGACTCGAAGCCGAGGGGGATGAAGGGGGATTAAATATCCAGACTCAATCATGAAAAAACCAAAACCCATTCGGTCCGTGCTTGACCAAACGTTAAGGGCTCTGGAGATTGATGTCCCACTCAAGGCCCACGCTATCTGGGGAGCGTGGGAGGAGATTGTGGGAAAGTCGGTGGCGCTTCATGCCCAACCTCGTTCCATTCATAATCGCATTCTCTTTATCAATGTTTCCCATTCCACCTGGATCCAACAACTTCAGTTTCTTAAATCCACTCTCATAGAGAAGATAAACTCTCATTTAGGCGAGCCGCTCATCGAAGATATTCGATTCAAATTGGGAAAGATCTCCCCGCCGATTCCAACTTCTTCGAAAACCCTCCCTTGGCAAGGGGAAGACCTTGATGAGAGAACGTTGAAGCAGATCGAGAGCCTTCTCCAAAAGATTGATGATGAAGAGGTGCGGAAGGGTTTGCGAGATGTTTTAATTAAAGGCGCAAAATTGGAACGAGCCAGGAAGAAATTGAAGTAAGGAGTCGCGAGGTCTAGCCTGCCTCTCTCCTTTAGGCCGAAGGCGCTTTCCCCGCAAAGGGGAAAATATGGGTGCGAATTAGGCCTTCTCTAAAATGATTTTCGCTCCGTCTTTGGCCTTCAAGAAAACCTTGGGGTCGGACAGAACTTTTCCAATAATGTTGACGGCGCTGGCAGCCCGGATCTCGTCTCCAAGGCTGGCCGGCGTGGGACCAAAGAAAATACAGAACGCATGCCCTGGAGGCCAGTATCCTAATTCACCCAAGGAGACGACTTCCCTCGCCCCTTTTTCTTGGCCCGTTTTAACCGGAATAGAGAAGTAGATCTCTTCTCCCCAGAGGTTGGCCTTTGCCTCGATGGGCAGGGCCTCCCAGATCATCTGAGCCGTCTTCGATTCGTTCAATTCGGCTTCTACCTTTAGATCACTGACGAGGATTCGAATCTTCTTTTCCATCCTCTGCTCCTTTTGCCTCGAGGGGATCGAATTCTTCGTAAAGGACGTCACGTTCCCCTTCCGCTAAGAGGTGATTCGGGTAGAAAAGGATATCCCGATCCATCCTCCCCGCCTCGCCCTTCAACGAAAGGAATCGATGGGTCTGAATCCTCAATAAGATGAAGCTGAGGATCACGACAACATAACTTGAAAGTTCCCTCACGACGGTGTAAAAGAAATTGGTTTTGAAACCGAAGGAAGAGTAGATTCGAACAAAAAGAAAGGCACTATTTAACAGAAGACATAACGTGATGATCTGTAGCCAAAATCTCGTCTTATGTGTATTCTGGCCAAAGGAGAGGAGGCACTGGTCGTAAGTTTTTTTAAAATTCTTCCAACTGGTTGAAATGTTTTTAAGAAGGTCCTGATAGATCTTCTCATCCCCTTCATAAATCTTCAGCCGCACCTGTCGATCTCCCCGAAACAGAAGGTAGCGCTTCAATAAATCCTCTCGTTCTGATAGAAAGGACTGGTTTTTCTTGAAGCCTTGATAAAAAACGAAGCCGAGAGCGATCAGGAGGATGAGAGAGACGCCTTCATTCAAGAAATCTATCCACATCGCATCAGCCATCCTTTGAGCCTTTATATCCGATTCATCAAGCTGGCCATACAGCCTGCTCCAAAACCGTTGTCGATATTGACCACCGCCACTCCCGAGGCACATGAGTTTAACATGGCCAGAAGGGCAGTAATTCCACCAAAACTGGTACCATATCCAACACTCGTGGGAACGGCAATGACTGGCCGGTCGACCAGCCCCCCCACTACACTGGGCAAGGCCCCTTCCATTCCGGCCACGACAACCAGGACTCGGGCTCCCTCCAATCGCTCCCTTTCTGAAAGCAACCGGTGGATTCCCGCCACTCCCACATCATAAAGGGTTTCCACATGATTCCCCATGAATTGGGCCGTGATGACAGCCTCCTCGGCCACGGGGATATCGGTTGTCCCTGCCGTGATGACCAGGATCGTCCCCTTCCCTTCTGATCTCACCGGATGAATGAGGTAGGTGAGAATTTTTGACCGAGCATAATATCGACATTTTGGAAAGGCCTTTTGAATGTCCTTTGCTTTTCTTCCGTCCAAACGGGTGATCAGAACATTCTGACCCTTGTTTTTCATCTCTTTCATGATGGAAAGAATCTGCTTGGACGATTTCCCTTCTCCCCAGATGACTTCAGGGAATCCCTTCCGAAGGCTTCGATGATGATCAATCCTCGCATAGCCTAAGTCTTTGAAAGGTAAAGATTTTAATTGGGCGACCGCCTCGTCAATGGAGGTCTTCCCCAACTTTACTCTTCTTAAGAGGTCTTCTAGTTTTCGAGGATTCATTGTTCTATTGAAGTAAAAGGCGAAAAATTTCTTAACTCCGCTTAATTTGTTCTTTTCACATCGCCATCATGGGAAGAGGCCTGAGTTCTCTGCGCATAGGATCTAAGATCATACCAAAGGCCTCCTGGGTCCTCGCCACCTAATAAAAATATCCTTTCATTCTTAAACCAATGGAGGGCCGCTCCGGAATCAACACTTTAACCTTTAAAAATGTAATAATTATTACGAAAAAGCCCCCCTGTTGAATCAATTCTATTCAGTCTTCTGTTGAAAAGTCAAGAAAAACTCCCATAATCTTGACAACGCAGACCAAAAAAGATAGTGTGAATTGATTGACCATTGCTATGCGCGTAGCCTCTGCCTGCCCCTTAACCCTACTGTTCAGGGCCTTTCAGCAGACAGGGTAGGCAAGCTAAGCGGTTAGCGTGTTTCTTAGAGGAGGTCAGATGAGCCGGACAGGCATTGTGAAGGACCAGCGATATCTGGAGCACGTCATGGACCTGGGACATCCGGAGAGTCCAGAACGATTGAAGGTCATGTATCAGATGCTGGAAGAGAAGGAAATGAAGGGCCTCTTTGAATCTGTGACACCTCGAGCCGTCACTCGGGAAGAATTGGAGATGAACCATACCCCTAAATACATCGATCTGATTGCCTCCACCGCTGGGAAGCCTTACTTTCGACTCGATATGGACACCTCCACCTCTGCCAAATCTTATGAGGCTGCTCTCTTTGCAGCCGGAGGGCTGTTGGAGTTAATCAAGGCTGTGATGGAGGGAAAACTGAATAATGGTTTTGCCTTAGTGAGACCGCCCGGCCATCATGCCGAACGAGACCGGGCCATGGGGTTCTGTCTCTTTAATAACGTGGCCATCGGTGCCTACTATGCTCTCAAGAATTTCTCTCTCGAAAAAATTTTAGTCGTGGATTGGGATGTTCATCACGGAAATGGTACCCAGAACTCCTTCTACGAAGATTCGCGAGTCCTCTATTTTTCCACCCATCGCTATGGTTTTTTCTATCCAGGAACAGGAGCGGCCACGGAGGTGGGAAAGGAAAAAGGAGAAGGCTTCAATGTGAATGTTCCCCTCTCCACTGGAAGCAGTGATGCGGATTATGGAAATATCTTTGAAAAGATCCTCAAGCCCATCGCCCTGGAATATCGACCCCAGCTGGTCCTTGTCTCAGCCGGGTTCGATACCCACTGCGATGACCCCTTGGGTGGCATGGAAGTAACGGAGAAGGGATTTGCAAGAATGACCCAGATTCTCATGGAGATCGCGGATACCACAGCCCAGGGAAAACTGGCGATCACTCTTGAGGGTGGCTATGATGTCTCCGGGCAGAGCCGGTCTGTGAAAGCGGTATTGAAGGAGCTCGCTCGGGTCTCTCCTCTTGACAAGAAAGAGATGTTAGAAAAAGAGAAGGACAATTATTCTCGCATTGAACGATTCATTAATCAATTGAAAGAGATACAGAAACGGTACTGGAAGACCCTTTAAGCGCTTTCTATGTTGACCATCTCTTTCAATTCTTTTCCAACCTTGAAAAAAGGAAGTTTTTTGGGAGGGACTTCCACGATCTCTCCTGTCTTGGGATTTCGACCTTTATAACCTCCGTAGCTTCTGACCACAAAGCTTCCAAATCCCCTGATCTCAATCCGCTCCCCTTTTTCCAGGCTCTCCTTCATCCCATCAAATAGAGTATCCACGATCACCTTGGCAACCTTCTGCGTCACATTTGCCTTCTCTGAGACCTTTGTAATCAGCTCTGCTTTATTCATATTTTCTCCCCTCCCTTTCCCTCACCCCATCCCTCTTCCCCTGCCTGCAGGCAGGGGAAGAGGGGAAGGTAAGGGGTTAAAGTAAATGGTTTCGACAGGCATGGGCCATCTCCATCTTACAATTGGTACCATAACCCGAGATGACGATGGAACGAACCTCTTTTTTTTTCGCCAACCTTCAACCCTGCATTAATGTCAAAGCTCCAATGCCAAATCAGATTCAAAGCTCAAATTTCAAAAAAAATGGATTTTGAACTTTGACATTCATTTGACATTTGGATTCCATTTATTTCCCTAATGACCGCACACTATCCACCCACTGACCAAAAGCTTTTTCAAAAGCAACCTTGTTCTTACTGGTTGAACCTGCCAGAATGATTTCTCCTTCTGAACTCTTTGGAAGCTTAGCCCAGACCCTTTGGTGGGAGAAGAAGAAGGAGATGATAAGGCCTAATATCATCAGACCACTTCCCACCCACACAATCCAGACCCCCGGGTCTCTTGTCACCTGAAGGCCCGTATATTCCTTTTCCGTGAATCCTTCGAAGGTGAGGAAGAATTCACCTCCTCTCTGTTGGTCCAATTGAGGGAAATTCTTTAATAACCAAAAAGGGCGGGGCTCCTGGTTTGGTTTGAACAGAACGACCTGAACTCCTTCTCCAAAGTTGTGGACCTGATGGGCATATCTCAATATACGGATGAGGGTATTGGAGTTTGGCATGGGGGCTGTTTCGCCTTCCATGAGCTTTAAAACCGTCTTCTCTTTCTTATCTTTTCTCTGAACACCCAAGGAGACATCGTGAATGGCCCCATAACTCGATTGATAGAAGCCCAATCCCTTGTAACGGAGGGGATGGTTGACCTGAATCGTCTGTTTCAAAACCTCTTGTCCATTGTCAAGGATGGTGAGGATGCTGGTGTATTCCTTTACGTGCTTTTCTTCTCTTCCGGGGAGATCATAATAGGTGAGACTAAAATCATCGCATCTCACCTTGAAACCGAGAGGCTTGGCAACTTCCTCATCCTTGACTCTAAAAAAGACTTGGTCGACCGTTTCCCCTTCGAATATATTTACAAATCCTTTGAACTCGTAAAGGGACCCTAAGAGCCCCCCGATAAGGATGATGAGAATGCTCAGATGGGTAATAGGAAATCCTAATCTTGAGAATCTTCCTTTTTCGGAGTACAGGGTAATGGCTGATTCTGTCTCGATCCGATCTGGATTTTTCAGCCACTTCCTAAGGTAGGATTGGATCTCCCCCTCCTTCTTGGAGGGAGCTGAGGCCCGAACTTTCTCCACATAGGGCAAGGCCCTGAGCATAGAATCTTCCAATTCCTTTGCTTCAGGGCCACGGAAGACCTGGCTGAGAATTGCCGGGATTCGACGGATGGAACAGGCGATCAGATTGATGGCCAGGAGGATGAGAATGGCCCTGAACCATAAGGAATGGTACATGTCAAAAAGGTTAAAAAAGTTCAATACATTATAGAGATCAACTCCGTATCGCTGAATATATTCCGTGCTCGGTGCATTCTGTTTGATAATGCTTCCAATAATGGAGAGAATAGCAAGCAGGATAAAGAGACCGATGGTGAGTTTGAGGGAACGGAAAAGATTAAGAAGGATTTCAAAAAATCCTCCTTCTTTTTCGCTGATCTTTGCTTTTGATTCATTCATCGCATTCGAACTCTTAAGGAGAAAATTTACTCTACTTTACCCCTTCCCTTTTTGCTATTCAGAGAGAAAAAACTTCTCGGGGATGCAGGGAAGTAATTGAAATATCTAACATAAATAGTTGTTTGCTGTCAAGCAAATGTATCTGAATAAAAGGAAAAAAAAAGGGTAGTTCTAAGAAAACTACCCCTTTTCACATTTCTTTGCCTGCCTGAAGGCAGGACGAGAAATTCGGCCTACTTCTTAGCCTTTACATGGCACTGGGTGCACCCGGTTGGACCAGCAGGTTTATTGGCCTTCTTTGCCTCATCATGGCAGCCTTTGCAGTCCTTATGGTAAGCGTCTTTTGCAGAAAGGGTCTTTCCCTCTGCGGCGGCTTTATGGCAGTCCATGCAAAGCTTGCCCGTGGTCTCGCCCTTCTTCCAGGTGTGGTGGCACTTCATACAATCGATCTTCTGTGTTTCCGCATGCTTCTTGTGGGTGAATTTCACCTTCCCGTAGGTAGGATTATATTCAACCACATCCTTAGCAAAGAGGCCGCTGACCATGAGGACGGCGAGCACGAAACCCGCAATGATCCCAATGCTGATTAGCCTTTTCATTCTTGTTTCACCCCCTCTCCTTCGATAGTCAACTATTTAGACTGCGAAAGTTTAGCAAATATTCATTGTTTGTCAAGCAAAAAAGTAGGCATTTTTTTAAACAGAAAAAATTTGGAACCTCTGTTAATATGTTTTGTCCTCGGTATTTTTGAGGTCAGGGTAAGCATTACCCTGGAAACTCAGAGAATCCTCTTGATTTTCATCCCGCAGTTGATATACCATCTGTTGGGACACAGGTGTGTGGGGTTCTCCTCCAGAATGAAAACCGGAAGTTCGTCATTCCAGCTGTGTAATGCCAAGTTCACATAGCCGAACTTCATCTACATGAGCGGAATGCATGCCAACCACGACTTACAGAGATATTAGAGATACCTTAAGTCAGCTCTACCTAGAGGATGACCGCCCATGGCTGGTTGGGTTCAGCGGTGGCAAGGACAGCACGATGCTCGCATCACTGATCTTTGACGCCGTCCTGTCTATCCCTGCCGCACAACGGAAAAAACCTGTATCAGTTCTCTGCACCGACACGCGGGTGGAAATTCCTGCCATTGTGGAGATGGTTGAAGGCACGCTGGCACGGATGCACAAGTTCTCCCAGCAGAACGGCCTCAGCGTCGAGGTGAACCTTCTCAGGCCGCCGCCAGAACAATCGTTTTGGGTGAATGTTATTGGTCGTGGCTACCCGCCCCCTAACCGAACCTTTCGATGGTGCACGCAGCGCCTTAAGATCGATCCCGTCACCGTCTTCGTAAACCAGCGGCTCGGTCACTGGAGCGAGGCGATCCTGCACCTGGGAGCACGTCGAGCAGAAAGTTCCAGTCGCGCTCAAACGATGGCTGGCCGTGAGGTGTGTAATGGCCTCCATCGTCATCCAGACCTGCCACGCGTCTGGGTTTCCAACCCAATCGAATTTCTCACAACAGAGGAAGTTTGGGCATACCTGCTTCAAAAACCCAACCCGTGGGGAGGCGACAATCGCCCTCTCTACAAACTTTACACCAACGCTTCGGACGGCGAATGCCCAGTCCAGATTGACACGAGTACGCCATCCTGCGGCCACTCCCGCTTCGGCTGCTGGACCTGCACCGTCGTCGAACGCGACAAAACGAGCGAGGGTCTGCTCGCCTCCGGTGATGAGCGCATGGAGCATCTCATCAAGTTCCGCGAAACACTCCTGGAATTCCGTAACCCTGACAAAGGCTGGCGTGACAGTCGTCGCATGAATGGGAATGAAGGACCAGGCCCACTCCTCATCAAAGGCCGTCGGGAACTCCTGAAACAACTGCTTAAGCTACAAGAAGAAACAGGTCTCATTGTTATCACGCCTGAAGAACTCCTTTTAATCCAACAGATGTGGAAAGCGGCGCGCGACCCAGACGATGGCCGCGGCGTCGCCCGCATCGTCAACAGACAGCGAGGAATCATCATGAGTGCCGATCTCAAAGAACTAAACCGGCTCCGCGAACTGGAAGAGGAAGTGGCCCGCGAAAAGACCATCAATGCCGACACCCTCCGCCGCATGCTCGCCAAGGTAGAGGAATACAGTGAAAGCCACCGGGCCCACGGCCTGCCAGACGACCTTCTCAACATCCTGAAGGATGACCTAGAAGCACAGTCAACCAGTAAGAGGAACTGAGCATGCCAGACGTGAATATTGATTCGCTGACGCTGGAGAATTTCGGTCCTTTCTACGGCGAGCACACGCTGGATTTCCGCAGCCTGGAGGGTAAGTGCGGGATTTTGGTTGGCGGGAAGAACGGCGCCGGAAAGACCCACGTGCTGCGTGCGCTGTATCTTGCGGTGGTAGGCGAAAGCGGCGTTGGCGACTTAAAGCGAGTTGAGACCGGCTCAGAGGCAACACGATTCATTTTTGAGAAATCCCTCAATCGGCGTGCTTTGGCCGAAGGGCAAGATACAATTCGGCTGAAAGCCGTTATCACGCTACGCGACGACAAAGTTGGTAGCCGGAAGGTCGAACTTCACCGCGAAATCCGGTTTCGCCCTAATTCATCACCGGTTTGGGAACATTCCGCTGTGCGTTCTGACACGCCGGGGCGCATTGATGATGAGCAGGTGATCCAAAAGTTACGCGACGCGTTCTTACCACGTCATCTGGCGCGGTTTTTCTTCTTCGATGCCGAGCGTAGCCAGAGCATTAACTTGGGACAGCAGGACATCGTGGAAGGCGTGAGTCGCATACTTGGCCTTTGGACGTATAGCGAGCTTGAAACCGACCTGCGTCAATTGATCAACACTAAGATTCCGCGCGTCTTCAGCACTGCTGGCGGCCCTGACCCCGAAACCACGCTCGCCGAACTGAACGGCAAGGTCATCACCATCGAGGGTGTTCTCAAGGCAAGGCGCAAGGAGCACGAAATCCTCGAGCGTGACCTGCACGAAATCGAGGTCGAGCTCCTTGAAGTCGAAGACGACTTAAAGACACTTGGCGCAGTTGACCCCGAGGAGTTGGAGAAGGCGCAGGAACGCCATACTGAGCTTACCAAAACGAAGAGCAAGCTGGAATCAAAGCTGACGGAGGCGTGGGAACTTTCTTTACCAGTTTCGTTGCTGGGCAGCTACCGAAAGGAACTTCACAACGCCCTAATTGCAGAGGAGCGCCGGCGTGAATGGGAAAGCGCAAAGTCCACTGTTGAACCAAAGATTCCCCAGGTGAAGCAGGATGTGTTTGGCAACCCGCCAGAGGACTTTACTCTCAGGCCAGACATCGAGTCCTTCTATATGAGGCGACTGGAAGATGCTTTGCACAAGCTGTTTCATCCACCACCAGAAGGCATGCCCGACCGAATCTACGTGGCCGACCGTAACGACACGAGCGCGCAGATTCGTGCACGTCTTGCTGTGAACCAAAGTGAGATAGGCGACCTCGCTGAGATGTGCTTAAGTATTGAAATGATGGATGTCGAGCTCCGGGAGTTGAACCAGAAGCTGAAGCAGATGCAGCAGAACACCGCTGCATTCAAACGAGGCGCGGAACTCCACGAGAAGCGAGGCAAACTGCTTGCTGACCGGGAACGCATCAGCAAGCGACTTAAAGAAATCGAGGCGGAAACTGCAAGCAAGGAAGTAGAGCTAGCCGACCTTAAACGCCAAGAATCCATCCAGCAAGAGATTGCCAACAAAGCTGAGCGTGGCGAGAGCCTGGCGGCGCTTGCAACCCGGTATCGTGAGGCAGTGGGAGAAATTCGGAGCCGTGCCGCAATTCAAATGCGCAGGCAAATCTCGGAAGAAGTCGGCAGATTATGGGTTGAAATAACTGAGCGTGAACGTGAGTTTGACGGGATGGAGTTCGATAGTCACTGGCAGTGCTGGCTTGTTCGTCGGGATGGCAAAAAGGTGACGTGGGAAGAAACCAATACGTCCGCCGGACAGCGGCAAGTTCGAATGCTGGCGTTCTACGAAGCCTTGCGCCGGCTGGCGAAGCTCGTACCGCCGCTAGTAGTAGACACGCCGTTGGCTCGACTGGACAAGGAGATCCGTTCGAACGTTCTCGACCAGCTTTATCTTATGGGCCACCAATCCATCATTCTCAGCACAAACGCGGAGATTGATCCTGAAGGACCACTGTTTGAGCGCATTCGCAACCGGCTCGCCCGCGTGTACACACTGCACCCGCACGGAAAGCCGAATAGTCTGGATTACGAGGTTCGAATCACAAGCGATTACTTTGGACATGATCTCTAAGTAAAGCAGGAATACTATGTCCACTTACCAAGACATGATCATCGAGGATATCGGCTGCAGCCCGGACGATGCAGTAATGATCCAACATATCATGCGTGAGGATATTTTCCATAGCACCCTCGACTGGCAAACGCGGGCACAACTTTACCGTGCGGCCAGGAAAGGTACCAAAATTCTTGCGGAGAATCGCGATTTGTATGAGCTGGAGCGCGCCTACGCTCGCGCCATTTTCGAGGAGATGCAGCAGGCTGCCGCGCAGAAGTTGAGAGCATAGACCATGAAATTCGACACCAGTAGCGAAGCCCACGATTTCATCGAAACCGTCTTTCCACGTGTCGGTGCCCGCAATCAAGCGATTTTGGGACGTGCTGCAATGTTCCTAGCGTTGGGTGAAGGCATACCGGTAGAGTTTAAACCCAAAGATGCTAAAGGCGTGACCTTAAACGACGAGCAGGTTGTCGGCGATGAATTGAGGGATTTAGTCCGAGCTGCTTTAAACCACCGTGCCGGTCGCAGCCTCGATGAAGGGGGCTATCGTCAAGAGTTTCGTCGACATTTCGAGTACGGATGCCAGCGGCTGCGGCAGATATGGGCAGAATCCGGCAACGATCAAACCCGCTTCGTTTCTGCCTTGCTTAAATTGACAGGCGGCGGCATGGCGTTTACCGGCGGCATGAAACCGTCTGTGCCGGTCATGCACGTGGTTGAAACCGAAGTTAAGCTTAAGGTGCTGATGGATGCTCCCGACTGGTCGGTGAATGGCCCCGGCACCAATAATGGCTTGCTGGTGATTTCGGGCCAACCCGGGAGCGGCAAGAGCCAGCTTGCTCTCGACCTGTTGGCGCAACTTACCAACTTTGGCGTTCGCTTCGTGTTCTTCGACATGAAGGGCGAGCTTGAGGACGACCCAACAAACAAACAGCAGCGGAAAAACCATATGCGGTTTTTGGAGCAAACCGGGGCGCACTACGTCCGGCTCATTCAGCAAGGCCTGCCGATCAATCCGCTCTACCGGCATCCGAACCCAACGCAGAACGCACAGATCGCCTCTGAAATTGCCTCGCTAATCAGAGCTTTTGCACCACAATTGGGAGCGAAACAGGAGATGGCTATCCGCGAGGCTTACAAGGACTTGGATATGCCTGACTTCCTGGCGCTCACCGAGGAAATGGAGCAGCGTGGCGCAAGTGGCGTCGATCTGGCAATCCTAAAAAAGATTGTGGACTTCAACCTCTTTGCCAGTGGGCGGACCGCCATCAGCCTGGAGGAGTGGCTGAACAACTCCATGGTAATTGATTTCAAGGAGTTCGGCACTGATAGCGATACGAAGGCGTTGGCCGTCGCCCTCATTCTGAACTTCCTAATTAAGAAACTGAGCCAGCAACTTGCTGTTAAGAACGATGTCCAGCCCCTCAAAATGGTTCTGTTCGTCGACGAAGCGCATTTGCTATTGCCGAAAGAAAACAAAGCGGGGCTACTCACTACCCTGGCGCGGCAGGGCCGGTCATGGGGATTCCCAGTGTGGATGGCATCGCAAGATGCCGACAAATTCCTGACTACTGGTACCAATGAGACCAACTTCGCCGAGTTAGCCGAGTGCGGTGTCCATTTCTCCCCGCACACATTGACCGACGCCGAACAACGGATGATCCTCGGTGGCGTCATCCACACCAAGTTCAAAAAAGCCGAAGCCGCCCTGCGTCTGCAGGGTAAGCTACTGACCGGTATGGCGCGGCAGTTTTGGAAAGACGGAGGTAAGTGACGATGTTAAACAAGCAGGAACAGCCCAGCTATCTCGATCCGCTGCCAGCCTTGCAGGTCACGCAAGGCAATGGCATGTTCTATTTGTTCTCGATTCCAGGAAAAAAGTTGCTTGAGATCGCCTACACATCGGAGCGGACGCAGTACAATCGAGCTGGCATACAGAGAGGACTTCGCCCTGACCGCCTTAGGGAAATAGGCAAATTCTTGACTTCGAACGGATCAAATCCACCACTTCTTCCGAATGCCATTATCATTAGCCTGAGCGCCCAAAGCTTTTTTCGAGATGGACACATTCACATCTGCAATCGTCCGGCAGGTGAAGCCTTCGTGATTGACGGGCAGCATCGTCTATGGGCATTCGATTCACAATACGCTGGGACGACTGACTTCAACGTCGTTGTTACTGCGTTTATTGATCTCGATGACTCCGGGAAGGCCTTCATTTTTCGCTCGATCAATGGTAATCAACGAAAGATCAATCCATCACTCGTTTACGACCTCATACCGATGTTGCGTGACAAGGAATCCGTCGCCTTCCAGGACAGGAGATGCCATGACATTGTTGTGTTTCTGAATGAGGCAGCTGATTCGCCCTGGAGGGACCGAATTGCTATGGTGGGAGCTAGCGATCGGGTAATCAGTCAATCATCATTTATCTCTGGCCTCAAAAAGTTATTCAAGAAGGGACATCTGTTTGCAGGTGCGGATTCTGACTTTTTCGAGGAACGGATGCAGCATGAGATTCTAATCGAGTACTTCAGGGCGATACAAAATTTGTACTCCGTTGAGTGGGACAACAAGGCGTTTTTCCTCTGCAAATACGTCGGTATCTCTTCCGTCCTATCCCTCTTGGAAAAAATTATTGCCGATCTCAGAGGCAAGGGAATCGTTATCAGTGACAACAAGGGTTTGAGGATAGGGAGGAATGATTTCACTCCGTACGTGGCGAAATTGCGAAGGTTTTCCTTTAGCACAGCTGAACAAAAGAAAGAGGGCATTTCTTACGTTGGAGAAAGCGGTATAACCGAGCTGACGAAGAGAATCGTCGAACTTGTGTTTGGTGAAGCACATGCCGACGGTAATTA
Organism: uncultured Syntrophaceae bacterium; assembly: GCA_964390545.1. Classification (GTDB taxonomy): domain Bacteria; phylum Desulfobacterota; class BSN033; order BSN033; family UBA1163; genus CAYMJV01. Next base: position 30,498 of record CAYMJV010000009.1, on the reverse strand, counting down.
ATGCACCTCCAGGGGCTCCCGATAGCATGATCGGTCATTCTTGGTTTGTGGATGACCAGCAAGTTGCTTTTGCCGCACCGCCATTCGTCGCCGGTGCAGTGTCGGTTTCGGCCTACCTCAGCCCTTGGTTGATCAATGCTGGGCATAACTCACAAAACCTACGGCCCGGTATCTGCATTAGAGATGAACAGGTCACGGTTTGTCTTATGAACCAAGCGCTCGAATTTCTGCAACGTGCTATCTGCAATACGGTAGGGCACTACATCCTTGCGCAAAGAGGATTGGAGACGTGGGCGCGCGTGACGAATTACTACGCAAGCTATTTCTCCGTTCACAGTCTTTTGTGCCTCCAAGGGCGCACTATCACAAGCCTGGAATTGGGGAATTCTCGTTTACTCGTCCAAATCGTCCCCCTCGATTTGCGTAATCATGTTTTCTATATCACTGGTCGCAACCTTGGGAGGAATCCGCATCACGAGACACCGTGGAATCGATTTTACGATATTTATGACAAGTATGCCGTTTCCCATCCAGCTTACGAACTCGTGGCGAGAAAGGCGTTCATTACAGAGCCTGCAGACGAATCCATTGAACGGAACACTATCAATTACATGCCTTTCAGAGGCTTCACTGAGATCCGCGATTTGCAGCGGCATGGCGAGTTTTCAGTTCGTTTTTCGGATTATGTTTCTGACCTGGAAGCGAAAAACTCATTGCAGGAATTTTTGACTGATCTCCAAGGCTATGCGTCTGACCCAGAGCACAAGTATTTTGCCAGAACCTTGCTGAAGATCGCTTTCGCGGGAGACATCATATCGTCAATCCGCGTTGTAAGTGGGCCTCTTGAAGTTGAATGGACTGCCATGCGCGAAAAGTGGGGGCAATTCTTGGAGGCGATTTTCCGTGATCCGAATACCTGCTACTTGCTTAAGTTCGTTCCTCTCATCGGCACTGCTCTTAACTGATTTTATCCGCGCAGAGTTTGAGTTGCTTGGTGCAGGAAACTAAGGGCTTTTCCTATGTCTGAATCAGTGCTCGCATCTCCAAGAGAAAAACGGACTGCCTGCCGGGAAGCTGCAGATTCCGGCTTCATTGCCTTGAGGACATGAGAGGGCTCGTCAGAATCGGCAAGGCAGGCTGAGCCGGAGGACGCACAGATGCCTTCTTGGTCGAGCAAAATGAGCAACGCCTCGGATTCAATACCGTGGAAGGTGATATTACTTGTGTTCGCCAACCGCTCGGTCTTGTGGCCGTTCAATTCGGTATTCGGAATCGAGTCCAAAATGCTACCCTCCAGCGCATCTCGAAGTGGACGCACGCTTTTGTCAAAGCTCGGTAGGTGTTTTCGGGCCAGTTCAGCGGCTTTGCCCATGCCAACGATCAACGGAACGCTCTCCGTGCCACCGCGAAGATTCCGTTCCTGATGGCCACCGTGGACGAACGACGAGAATGGAACCTTTCGCCGGACGTAGAGTGCTCCGATTCCTTTAGGGGCATTAATTTTGTGGCCCGTTAGCGAAAGGTAATCGGCCTGTACATTCCCCATATCGATCTCAACCTTCCCCGCTGCCTGCACCGCATCGCAGTGGAATAGCACTCCCCTCGCCCGACAAGTCTCCGCAATCTCCTTCACAGGAAACAGCACACCCGTTTCATTGTTCGCCCACATTAATGAAACAACGGCAGTTTCTTCTGAGATGGCGTCCTCCAAATCGGTCAGCTTAAGTAAGCCCTCCCGATCAACGGGTAGATATGTAACCCGATACCCTTCGTTTCCTAAGGCCATGCAGTAATTCAACACTGACGAATGTTCCACCGCCGAAGTGATGATGTGGCGTTTCTGAGAATTGGCCTTCAGCGCCGCATGAATTGCCGCGTTGTTGCTCTCCGTTGCGCACGAGGTGAAAATGATCTCTATCGCATGCGCTCTGATCAATTCCGCCACCTGGGCCCGTGCAGTTTCAATAACCGTCTTCATCTTTGAGCCGAACTTGTACGTACTAGATGGGTTTCCCCATTGCGAGGTTAGGTAAGGTATCATCGCCTCCAACACCTCGGGCAGCACCGGCGTAGTCGCATTGTAATCAAGGTAAATCATAGTACGCTCACAATTGCTGCGGGAATAACAAGGAAATGCTGACTATTTCCTTATCACATCAGTGAAATTCGTCGGTGATATGCTCCTGCAACTTCTTCTCCGCTCCTTGAGACATGGTTTTTCCCGCTATACTTTCTCGTCCAACTGAGCCTTTAACTCCGCCTTGGTCGGTAAATATAACTGATATTTCCGTGCAAACACCCGGCTGTGCTCTGGCAGCGTGATTTCCACCAGCGAGTCGTTCTTCCGCTTGCAGAGAATGATTCCGACGGTCTTATTCTCCTCATGCGTCTTCACGAAGCGGTCGTAATAGTTTACATACATCTGCATCTGGCCCAGGTCCTGGTGGGTCAGTTCACCGATCTTCAGATCAATCAGAACATAACAACGAAGAATGCGGTTATAAAAAACCAGGTCCACCCGGAAATGCTTGTCATCAAAGGTAAACCGTTTCTGCCTGGCTTCAAATAGAAATCCTTTGCCAAGTTCGAGGAGAAAATGTTCGATCCGGTTGATGATGGCCGTTTCCAGATCGGTTTCGGAATATACGGATTCCTCCTTGAGTCCCAAAAACTCAAGGACATAAGGATCTTTCATCAGATCTTCAGGCTTATCGACAATCTGCCCTTGCTTACCGAGATCGCGGACCTTTTTCTTGTCTCGACTCAAGGCGAGCCGCTCATAAAGCGACGAGTTGAACTGCCGTCGAAGTTCGCGAAGCGACCAGTTCTGGTTGGCAGATTCAATCTCGTAAAACCGCCGCTCGTTCGCTTCCTCGATACCCATCAGGAAAACGTAGTGCGACCAGCTCAGCGGAAAAACGGATAGAGAAATCCGAGACGCTTTCTCGGATTTTCGATCTGCCATAGTTTTAGCAGACAGTGTCTGCGAAATCTTCACTCCAGAAATACGCGACGGTGTCGCGGATTTTGACGTGGAAGAAAATTGTGTAGACACTGTCTGCACAATTTCATTGAAAGTATCAACGATATTTTCACCGGATTTCCCAGACTCTGTCTGGGTAATCTGTTTTCCAGAAATACGCGACGGTGTCGCGTATTTCTGGTACATAATGTAAAAAGCCCGCATCCGTTGTAAATTGTCCACGGAATAACCCTTCCCAAACTCCGTCGTGAGCTTTTGCGAAAGCGACTTCAGCGTTTCTTCCGCATATTCCGCCCGCACCTTGCCCCTTTGCTCATGCTCCACGATCCGGCGGCCGATCTCGAAATTCGTCCAGACCAGAGCGGCGTTCACCCCGCGGGCGACGGTACGGCGGGCTTCGAGAATCAGGTCCCGAATATCCGACCACAGCGAAGCGTCATTTCGCTGCAAACCAGGGTTTCCGCTCTTTCTTATGTTGCGTCCCATAAATGCACTCCCCATACCAACTTAGCGGCTTGAAAATCCCTCCCGACCTCCCTTTTTCAAAGGGAGGAAAAGGCTCGTGTTGCGGCCTGCGATGTTACAGAATTTCGATCTCTTCAAGGATTCGTTCTTTTGTTTTGAGGGGTGTATTATTCTTTTGGGCCTTTTCTACAATCTCCTTGCCCAGCAGGGCAGCACCCAGAGCTCCGGTGATCAAGGGCTCTTCGGGCACCAGAATCTGATATCCCAATTGTTCGGAAAAGGCTTTCAGCAGACCTTTATTTTTACCCCCTCCACCCGTTACGATGACTGCCTCTTCCACTTTTAGCCGATTCACCATTCTGATGATCCTGTCTGCAAGGGATTGATGGATCCCAGCAAGTAAGTCGAAAATGGGTACACCTTCCGCCAAACTGGCTGCTACCTCCTGTTGGGCCCATATGGTACAGATGTTGCTTATCTTTGCAGGATTCTTACTTTGAAGAGAGAGAGTGCCGACTTTGTCGAGGGGTACTCCAAGGGTATCAGCAATCACTTCGATAAATCTACCTGTACCAGCTGCGCACTTATCATTCATCGCAAAGTCGATAATCTTTCCATAACCATCTATCTTGATCCCCTTAACATCCTGACCTCCGATATCGATGATGGTCTTGGCCTCAGGGAAAAGACTCGCGATTCCTTTGGCATGACAGGTAATTTCCGTAAACTGTCTGTCGGCAAAGGGAACGTTTATTCTACCGTAGCCTGTGGAGACAATATAAGTGATCGACTGGAAGGAAATGTCCGCTTTCTTCAGCGCTTCGTCCATGACCTGATTGGCCAGGCGGCGATGTTCGGGTCCTGTTGGTCCAACAATGGAAGCAATGATTCCTCCGTTCAGGATCACCGCTTTTGTCATCGTAGAACCAACATCAATGCCTGCGAAATAGGCTGCCAATAGTACCTCTCAAAGGTTAAGGCTGAGGCTAAGGTTCAGGAAAGAAAAAATTCATTTCTAAATCTCAACCTAAACCTTAACCTCAACCTTCCATTTGTCCGCATTCGGAAGCTTTGGAATTCCGCCTCTCTGGGCTTATTAGGCTGCCCTGTTTACCCGATTGGATTCAAGGGTTTCGATGAAGGCGTCGATCTTATTTCTTGTATCGACCTCAGAATAGGAGGTGATGTCGATGATGTCGCTCTCCAGAATCAGAGAGGGAAGTTCCCTATGAACTTTTTCCTTCTTTCCTTCTTTCCCCACCACATACACAGGGATGGGTTTATAGATTTTTGCCAGTTGATGTAACTGCCAGATGAGACCCACGTGCCAAGTTCGACACGAAAAAGCTTCATGCATGACCACCCCATCGATCTTGTATTCTTCGATCCAGTTGATTAAGCGCTCCACATCAGGCTCTGATCCCGATCGATTCTTGGCCTTATCATACCAGAAGGTCCAAAATCCAAGCCATCTCCATGCCAGGTGTTCAATCGGATCCTTGGTTTCAGGAATATCCATCTCATTAAGGGGAGCGACCATTCGATAGGTTGTTTCAACTGGAAACGAAGCACCCTTGCTGTTGAAATAATTGAAATCGTTCAGAGCATACCAGGCAGGCAATCCGCCTCCCCACATGAGTCTGTACTTCTCTCCCTGGACCTCTCCCTCTCCTTTGGCGATCTTTTCTTCCAACTCCTTTTTCAGATCGACGAAGAAATCATGGGCTTTCTGGGTAGCCATCATAAAGTTTATCGGTACCATAGTGTTCATCGCGTCGCCGGTCCCCATGGGGCAAGGCACAGCCCGTCGGAGTTTATACGTTTCATCGATCAGATTCCAGGTTCGATCGCTTAGATCAATTAACTCTCTTAAGCGATCATAATCCATCTTCTTTTTGGTCTGCCCTTCGATGAAGGCCACCAGGCCGCGCAATTGTTTGACAATATATTTATGGTAATAATCCCAAACGTCTCGGTGATCTCGATCCCTCTGAAACAGGGGATAGGGAAGGTCTATATTGTAGATGGGAACATCTGGCATAAATTGCTGAGAGGCCTGATACCACTTCGATCTCGGGTCACAGAGAATTTGTCCGCTAGATATCATGAAATCGGGCCTTGCCTGTCCACCCCACGGAGCATCGGGAGGCATCTGACCCAATTCTTCTCTCCACTGGTCAAACCCGATCCCACAAAGGGCATAGGTGCACAAGGAACGAGAAAGACCGAGGGATTCCGCTCTCTGCAGAAACCTCTCTGCGTCTCTCTTTGCTCCACAGATGCCGGCAAAATTTTCCGTCCAAACGGGGATCACATCCATGGCCCGGAAGATCTCTTCATGATGGCAGACAATGAAGGTATAAGCTATTTTCTGTTTCCCCTCCGCGCGTGCCCGGAGGGTACCTGTAATGAATTCCTTGACCATGGGGCCGATAGAAGCAGCTGCCTGAGTTGCCGTCATCCTCTTTTTCGGTTTTGCTTCTTTTTGTTCCTCAGCCATTTTCTAAAACCTCCCTTTTGCTAACCTGGTGTAGCCTGAATCAAAAAAGCCGTTGAAAAATCCGAAATCCGAATATCGAAATCCGAAACAAATCCGAATTTTCAAAATTAAAATGTCTTAAACTTTTTTCGTTTCGAACATTTGATATTTGGTCATTTCAAATTGTTTCGAATTTCGGATTTCGTGCTTCGGATTTAAAATCGCCTCTATCAAGAACCACTTTGTTGTCATTTTACGGACAATTCCATTTCTAAGGGACGCATGTTATCCAATCATCTCAAGAAAGGCCTGGATTCGAGTTCTGAGTTGTCCAATCGTACCCGCTGAGTACACATCCTCCAGATAAAGAAGGGGGACGTTGATGGACTTATAGTATGCCTTACGTGCAGGGACCTCGAAACCAAAAGGATCGCAATATTTGTAAACATAGAGAATGGCACCATCTACCTTGAATTCCTTGGCATAGGTTCCGATATCACCGAATCGAGATGCGATATCTCCCTCAAAGGTACCTGCCTTGTTCTCCCTGTAAGTCTTAGGACAATTGACCTTTCCCAGATACCGATGAGCCAATGCATCGATGGGATCTCCCCCGACGTCCGTTTTCGGAAGGTAATCCCTTGCTCCGTTGCAAATGGTGTCGGCCACGACATTGCCACCGATCTCTTCCACGAGTTTGATGAGCTCAATGTTATCAAGACAGGCCCCATCAACAAATATACGAGGGCCTTTCTTGTGAGGAGAACTCTTTCTTCGACCGGTCTCTGCTAAAACCTGATCGAACAAGGTATTGGCTTCATGAATAGGTAAACTCGATCCGACGGTCAATACCATTGTCAATTCTGTTCCAGAGATGAGAGGTGGATCTGCCTTTCTGAATTCATAGAGGGCTCTTGCTTTATCTCTGTTTTCGTTATGGATGCGAATGGCTTTAGCCAGGTCATCATTGGTGATCGCTTTTCCAACAAGCCTCTCCAGACTTTTCCTGAAGTCATTCAACTCCGCATTAAAGAATTCAAAGGACGATTCAACACAGACAGTAGGAATGTTGACAAAATGAAAATAGGAAACTGGCAGGGAATAACTCCAGGCACTGAAGCTTCGCACCATGCTATCACAGCCGTGAGGGATAACCATACCAGAGAGAAAGTCATATTTTTGTTTCACTGAGAGGTCGAAGCAACTCCGGTAATAGGGACAGACAATAGTTTCAAGCAGTGTATCCCCCTTGGTAATGGGCTCTTGTATATCTCCCCTCACCCGGAAAGGGATGCAGCCGGCTGCAGTAATGATTTCCAAAGGAACCAAGGAACAGATATAGCCAATCAACTTTTTCCCTTCCCTTTTCAGCTCTTTCGCCCGGAGTCCGTAATCTTTGTAATACTTCTCTACCGTGGAAAAAACGCTGCTCTTGCTGTCATCCATTTCCCGTCTCCTTCTTCAAAAAAACCATGAACCCCTCACCCCTGCCTACCGGCAGGCAGGCTTCCCCTCTCCCCATTAAGACTGTGTCATAATTGAAAGTACACAGAAAATCTAAACTTCTCATTCGACGGCATCCAGGATGCCTAGGGGACAGGCAGGCGGCTGAGGGAGCTTTAGAGCGGAACCTTTGAGCGTCTAAACTCATGCGCTTCTATAGCATTAGCTCGTCATTTCTAACGACAAGGACATTTGACCACACCCTCCCAAATAACCGCAATTCTAAAGCTTCTGAAGCTGCCTGCCTGTCCCCTCGCGTTGTTACGATACAGTCTCTTTGGGGGGGTGAGAGGGACAATTGAAATATACAGAATTAAGTCTCTTGTTTCAATCTAATTTCCTTAAGTTCTCCATGGCAATGATCGCTGCACCCAACGCAGCCGTCATATGTGGCCTTGGGGGGACAAGAATATCATGACCTGTAATCTCCTTGAAGGCCTGGACGAGACCCACATCTCTCGCCCCGCCACCCACCATGGCCACATCCTGTTCAACACCTAATCTCTCCGCCAAACTGTTGATCTGGGCTGCGAGAGCTCTGTGTATGCCAGCCAGAAGGTCTTCTTTGGTGACTTCTTGGGAGAGCCGGGAGATCGCCTCTGACTCCGCAAAAACGGCACATCCAGTGTTAAACTCAACTCTCTTTTTTGATTTTAAAGACAACTCGCCAATCTCTTCCACCTTGACCTGGAGAACCTTGGCAATGACCTGCAGAATTCTTCCACTGCCTCCGGCGCACTTTCCACTCATTAAGAAATTGTGCACACTTCCTTGACCATCCATACGGAAGACCCTCGTGTAAAGATCCCCTACATCAATAACGGTTCTTACAGAGGAAAGAAGAGAAGAAACGCCCTTTCCATGGCAGACGATATCTGGTTTTACTTCATCTGCGAAAGTCACCATTTTTGATCCATATCCGGTAGCAACCACCCGAGAAATATCATCTGTTGATATCCCATTCTGGGAAAGTAATTCTTTTCTGATCCTTTGGGCTGTAAGCTTGAAATCTCCTCCAGAGGCGCACTCAAAAGAGCCCAGAGGGCCATGATCACCGAGGCAGATTCCTTTTGACTGGGCCGAACCGATATCTATACCCACTACAAGAACCATGTTTTCACCAAAGGGACCCAGTTGGTGTATGAGCTACCCCCAAGATCTCAAGTATTTATAACCCATTTATCCTGCTTAGAAAACAGATAATTTTACCCCCACCCTAACCGCTCCGTCGCCAAATCGACTGAGTTTCCCTACCCTTTGGGATCTCTGTTTGACATGTTCAACTAAGAGGTGTAGTGTTCTTCGCTCGGCGTAACAATGTTTCAAAATTGTTGCAGTTATCTAAAAAGAATGTTAAGCGTGATGGCATGAACGTTTTGAAACCTATTCGCGTTACTAGAAGTTACACCCAAACCCTGGTCGCTTCGCCAGACAAGGTATTCCCACTCTTATGTCCTGTGCGAGAGATTGATTGGGCTGTTGGTTGGCAGCCTCTATGCGTCTTTTCCTTCTCGGGAATCGCCGAACCGGATTGCGTCTTCATGACACCGGGCGACCCTACGGACGCGATCTGGTACGTGACTCGCCACGAGCCGGAGAACTGGTTGGTTGAAATGGTCAAGATCACTCCCGGTATCACGGCCTGCAGACTCACCGTCCGCCTTTGCCCGAGCGGCAGCGGTTGCAGTGCTGTTGTAACCTATTCCTATACAAGTCTTGGCCCGAAGGGTAACGAAACCGTGGAGGGCTTTACTGAGGATTACTACTGTGAATTCATGAGGGCGTGGGAGGCTGAGCTCAATTACTACCTTTCAACCGGAAGAAAGCTTTCCGCTTAGGGAACCAACGCCTAATTAGGGCTGTAGTTATCAAATATAAAAGGCCCTAAAAGAGGTCTGCCTCAGGCCTTATTTTATCTTGAAGGCTTCTTCCATCCCAATATATTGCTTCCTCAGCTTGGGTTTCTCGATCTTACCTGTTGGATTGCGCGGAACATCACCGAAGAAAACTTTTTTGGGTCTCTTATATTTTGGTAATTTTTCGCAGTATTTCAATACCTCTTCTTCTGTGAAGGTCTTCCCAGGAACGACCGAAATGACGACGGCCACCACCTCTCCCAGACGCTCATCCGGGAGGCCGATGGCTGCTACATCCCTGACACTAGAATGAGTGTGGAGGAAATCTTCAACCTCTACAGGGAAAACATTCTCCCCCCCACAGATGATAAGATCTTTCTTTCTGTCGACCAAGAAAATAAAACCGTCCTCGTCCTGCTTTGCCATGTCTCCCGTATATAACCACCCATTCCGAAGTGCCTTGGCCGTAGCCTCCGGGTTCTTGTAGTATTCTCTCATCACGCCATCGCCGCGAACGACCAGTTCTCCTACATCTCCCCTTTTGACCGGTTTTCCTTCCTCATCCACAATGCGGCTTTCCCAATTGAATCCAGGAAGGCCGATGGCTCCAACCTTGTGTTCATTTTCAATTCCAAGATGGATGCAACCCGGACCCGTCGATTCACTGAGGCCATAATTCGTATCATACTGCATCTTTGGAAAGTACTCCTTCCAATGTTTGACAAGGGAAGGAGGAACCGGCTGAGCCCCGATGTGCATGAGTCTCCACTGATCGAGTTTGTAATCTCTTAATTTAATCTCTCCACTGTCGATCTTTAAGAGGATATCTTGAGCCCACGGGACGAGGAGAAAAATGAGGGTTGCTTTCTCCTCGTGGATGGCCTGGATCACCCATTCAGGTTGGACGCCCTTCAAGATGGTGGCTTTCCCGCCGACGATGAGGCTCCCGAACCAATGCATCTTTGATCCCGTATGATAAAGGGGAGGAATGAGGACGAAGTTATCTTTTTTGGTCTGATGGTGATGGGCATTTTCTGTGATACAAGCGCAGATCATGTTTTTATGGGTTAACAGAATGGGCTTGGGTTGTCCGGTGGTGCCTGAAGTAAAGTAGAGGCCACAGGGATCATCGTAACCAATCGGAATGGTAGGCGGGGTCGAAGAAGATTTTTCTAATAGTTTTTCAAAAGACTCCCCATAACTCGGGATCTCTTTTCCAACGAAGATGTAGTGTTTTACAAGAAGATTGTCTTTAATCCCATTGACCCGATCGATGAACTCTTCACTGAAGACCATACATGTAGGTTCCGCCACATCACAACAATATTGAATGTCAGGGCCCGTAAAACGGAAATTGAGAGGAACAGCCCAGGCCCCCGTGCGGACGATACCGAAATAAGCAATCAACCAATCCAGGGAGTTCATCATGAGATGAATGACTTTATCACCCTTCTTAATTCCTTTTTTGAGCAGAACATTCGCGAATCGGTTTGCCTCTTCATCAAACTGCTTCCATGTGATCTCTCTTCTTTTACCTTCTGCAGGAACTCTCTCAATAAGCGCTACATCATTGGGATACAAACGCGCATTCCTCGCCAGGATCTCTCCAATATGAACATCTAAAGTCGCCATAAAATCCCCCTCAAATAATTTTGGAGTAATGGAATGATGGGTTACATTGAGAAAATGCCCAACCTGCAAGCTAAGTAGGGGAGTGCCTCCAAGGATTCCTGCCCGAACTACCAAAATTCAGCTGAAACGGGCGGCCGCTGAGAGCCGCCCCTACGGATTTTCTATTACCCATTATTCCATCATTCCGATTTTCTATTTCCACGTGCGCCGATCGAGGATCAAACTATCTTTATCTGTCAGGGTTCCTTTATCGATCAACTCCAGCTTGTCAATCTTGACCGTGCATATCTCCTTGAAAACGTTTTCAAATTCTCTCTCAAGTCTGGCTCGATCTTCTGGCCCCGCCTCTACCTTTAGGGTTAAATAATCTTTAAATTCCAAGCGGTCCACGACAGCCTGAAGTCTGAGATCACCAAATCTGGAAGATACGAGTTTCAACTGACTGGGGGCAATAAACATTCCTCTTACTTTGGTGGCTTCGCCAACCCTTCCTGAAATACCCATCATGCGGAAGGAGGTTCGACCACACGGACAGCGATCTTTCACAAATTTGGAGAGATCCCCCGTTCCAAACCGAAAGAGGAAGAAAATAGGATTCAGCCGGGTGACCACTACTTCACCTAATTCTCCGGGACCCAGCTGTTTACCCGTGGAAGGATCCACGATCTCAACAATGGCCTCTTCACAGATATGCCATCCATTCTTTTGACTGCACTCGTAGGCGATATCCCCAACTTCCGTCGCTCCGTACATCTGATACGTATCGATGGCATATTCCTTTTCGAATCTCTCTCTCAAGGAAGGCTGAAGCGGTTCGGCCACAAAACTCGCCCTTCTTATCTTGAATTGGTCCTTAAATTTGTAACCCATTTCCTCTGCTTTCTTGATGATGCCCATCAGAAAGCTGGGAGTACCTGTATACCCTGTTGCGCCCAGATCACGAATGAGCTGAATCTGGTTTTCTGTAGTGGAAGCACCCGAGGGGATGACAGTCGCACCAACCCTTCTTAGACCACTGTGAAAGGTCAAACCCGCAGCAACCATGTGATAAGAAAAAGCGTTGAGGACAATATCCCCCTTTCTAAAGCCTGCTGCATAATAGCCCCTGCCCCAGATTGGATCTTTCTCTGTAAGGTGAGGTTCATACACAGGTCCAGGAGAAGTAAAGATTCGATCTGTCTCCATATCCTTTGCACAGAGTCCCGCATAAGGAGGGTTTTCCATTTCAAGTTTGACAAGTTGCTCTCTGGAGATGACAGGTAGTTTCTCCAGATCTTTGACCGATTTTATCTCTGAAGGCTTGAGGTTTCGTTCATCGAAAATCTTTTTGACCGTTGGGGATTTCTGATATCCCAGACGAACCATCTTAACCAGGCTCTGGTTATAATACGCCTGCCTCTTCGACAGAGCCATATTTTCTTTCGCATCAAAGAAACGGGATTCTTTCTTGGCTACCATGTCTCCCCCCTTACTAATCACCCCCTCCCTTACCCTCCCCCCTCTGAGGGGGAGGGGAGGTGGGGGGGTTATAGCCAGCGTTTCCGCCGTTTGTAGGACTTCACGTCTTTATATGATTTGAGGGCACCTGAGGATGCTGTGCCCAGATAAAATTCTTTGACATCCGGATTTTCCCTTAGGTTGGTGGCGGCGTCTTCCATCATGATTTTCCCATTCTCCATCACATACCCATAGTGTGCGATCAGGAGAGCCATGTTGGCATTCTGTTCCACCAACATAATGGTTGTTTCCTGCTCCTCGTTGATCCTTTTCACGATCTCAAAAATCTCTTTGACCAGAAAGGGTGCTAAACCCAATGAAGGTTCATCCAACAATAATAGTCCAGGATGGGCCATCAAGGCACGGCCCATGACGAGCATCTGCAGCTCACCCCCACTGCAGTATCCGGCCAATCTATTTTTTCGGGTCAGCAATGGCTGAAAGTAACGGTATACCAATTCGAGATCTTTCTTATAGGGCTTCCCCCATCGGGTGGCTGTTCCTACCCTGAGATTTTCTTCAACGGTCAGGTACTTGAAGGGTTGGCGGCCTTCCAAGACCTGAATAATTCCCAGACGGGTAATGGTTTCGGGAGATGAGTTGTGAATCGAATGGCCTTCATAAACGATCGAGCCCTCGGTCACCCTGCCATTCTCAGGTTTCAGCAACCCAGAAATAGCCTTCAACGTCGTCGTCTTCCCTGCGCCGTTGCTGCCGAGCAATGATACAATCTGGTTCTTTCTAATGACCAGGGATACTCCTTTGAGCACCTGGATGACATCCGAGTATACGACGCTGATATTATTGAGTTGAAGTATTACATTGTCTTCCATAACTTCCTCGGCACCCCCTCACCCCATCCCTCTCCCCCGCTTCCGGGGGAGAGGGGAGGGTGAGAGGCTCTGTGTAATCATTCCTAATAAGAAAATGGCCATAGCCTAAAACCGGACCGGATGATGCGCCACACCTCTGCTAAACCTTTTGGTTCGAAAATAATAAAGAGTACGATGGCCAACCCAAAGATGAACTCACGAAGAGGGGCGATCGTAAGGGCAATCTTTGTAAGTGCGCCGATATTCATAAAGAACCCTGTTGCTTGGCTCAGTATTTCATTTAAAAGGGTGATGAAAATGGCACCAAATACAGCCCCCGGAATACTTCCCAGACCCCCGATGATAATCATCGCAATATATTCTATAGAGAGGAAGAGAGTATAGGGTTCTGGCGTGATACTGCCGATATAATAGGCTGCCAGGCCTCCGGCAAATCCGGCATAGAAAGAACTGATGGCGAAAGAAAGGAGTTTATAACGAAAGATCGGAATGCCCATCCCTTCCGCAGCCCTGTCATTATCACGGATGGCAATAAAGGCACGACCATACCTTGTACGAATAAGGTTGACCGCCATCCAAGTCATGATCGTAAAGCAGATAAATATCACATAAAAAAATGATCGATCCCCCTTAACATCGACCCCAAAGAGCGTGGCGCGAGGGAGGAAGATACCATCAGCTCCTTTGGTAAGACTTTCCCAATTCAAGAGGAGGTATTGAATAATGAACTGACCTGCTAATGTCGCGATCGTCAAATAAAGGTGTTTGAGACGAACTGATGGGATTCCAAAAACGATGCCCACCAATGCGGTAATGACTCCCGCTGCAGGAACAGAAAGCCAGAAAGGAAAACCTACAGCGGTGGCGAGTATGGCAGCGGAGTAAGCCCCTACCCCGAAAAAGGCTCCATGTCCCAGGGAGATCTGACCAGTAAATCCAATAAGGATGTTAAGGCCAATAGCCGCAATGGCTGCGATTCCAATGTGGTTAATCACATACAGAAGATAATGACTGCTGATGAAGGGAACTACTGCAAAAAGGAGAAATAGTCCAATCCACATCCACAGCCTACCAAAATCTGTTGCAAAGATCGTCAGTTCTTCTTCGTACCGTTCATTAAATTTTCCACAGGGATGTAATTTCAGCTTCCGCATTCTCCTAACCTCTTATCGCCCCCAATGAATGAGAGCGCTACAAATTCTAATCCCCCTTTGGTCCCCCCTGCCTGCCGGCAGGCAGGCTTTAAAAAGGGCGAATTATGACCCCTCCCTTTGGTAAAGGGAGGTTGGGAGGGATTTTATCGACTACACCCGCTCAATTTCTACCAAACCAAATAACCCATAGGGTTTCACTAATAAAATTAGAACAAGAACAATATAAGGCACCACTTCCTTAAGGGACGTGGAGACATATCCACCTGTAAAGGTCTCGAGTAGTCCGATGATGAGCCCGCCAATAATGGCTCCCCCAATGCTTTCCAGCCCTCCCAGGATAACCACTGGAAAGACCTTGAGGCCCATGTGGCTGAGGTTGTGGACATTGATTCCACTCATAATTCCAAGAATAATCCCACTGATCGCACAGACCAGAGCAGCAATCGCCCATGAGAGGGCAAAAACCCTTCTCACGTGAACACCTAAGGAAAGGGCAGCAGGCTGATTATCCGCCACGGATCTCATATAAATCCCTTGAGAGGAATATTTGAAAAAGAATCCGAAGATCGACAGGAAAATCAACCCTATAATAAAGGAGGCCATATAGACCGGAGCAATATGAATGGCCCCCCATTGAAGGGAAAGATTCTTGGGCAGAAAGTCCGGATAGTTAAATATATTTCCGCCAAAGATAAAGAGCATCAATCCCTTAAATATGGCGGCCAGTCCTACCGTCAGCATAATGACCTCAATCAACGCTTCACCAATCAAGGGACGCAGAAAAAGCCGCTCAATGATAAACCCCAGAGTAAAGCTTCCAATAAGTGTCAGCAGAAAAGCCATCCAGATAGGTAGCTTGAGCCATACACAAAAAACCAAGAAAATAAATGCTCCGATGGCCAGTAAGTCACCATGGGCAAAATTCAGGACACTCGACGACTTAAAAATCATGACAAAGCCTAAAGCCGCGAGCGCGTATAGAAATCCGATTGATAACCCCTGAAAAAAGAGTTGAAGAAAAAATTCCATAAAAGAGAACCTCCCGGCTAAAGATCATTGAAAATTGCAAAATGAAAAATTTACCTTTTGACAGATTGCAAAAAAGCCTCTTTCCTTGTCATTCTAAGCAAAGCGAAGAATCTATAATCAATCGATAAACTACGAGATTCTTCGTCGCCTTCAGCTCCTCAGAATGATACACTACCGGGATTTTTCAGCAACCTGCAAGATCTGCAATTTCTATTTTGCAATGGGGACTTTATTCCACCGTTAGAATCTTCACTTTTGTCTCAATGGTGCCAACCTGGCCGTCGCGGTAGCGCACTTTGCCTCTAACCTCTAATTCTTGCTGATCGCTATACATCGCCTCAATCAACTTGATGTATTGTTCGTAAACAAATTTTCTCCGGACCTTCCCTGTTCTGGTCAGTTCTTCGTCGTCTGCGTCAAGAAGTTTATACAGCAAAATGATCTTGTGAAGCCTCATCGGTTTTGGCAATTGGGTATTCACATGACGGACTTCTCCAAGAATCAATTCTTCAACTGGAGGCTGCTGGGAAAGATCCGTGTAAGTCGTATAGGGAATCATTCGATCCTCTGCCCAGTTGCCCACATTTCCAAAGTCTATGTTGATAAAGCCCGTAATATAGTCACGGCCTTCGCCCCAGACCACTGCTTCCTTGATATAAGGACTGAATTTTAGCCGCGTTTCGATAAAGTCTGAAGAAATGGCGTCGCCCCCTTTCGTGCGCATGATCTCTTCTTTGCGACCAATGATCAGCAAATGACCGTCATCATCGATATAGCCTGCATCACCCGTATGAAGCCAGCCATTTCTCAACGCCTTCTGCGTCGCCTCCGGGTCTTCATAATAACCGACAAAGCAGGAGGGCGTTTTTACGAGGACTTCCTGGTCTTCTGCAATCTTTATCTCCGTTCTTGGCAGGGGTTTCCCAACCGTCTCTGGCTTCACCTCTTTATCGGGCTGAACCTGAAAGACTCCTCCGCCCTCAGTAAGACCATAGGCATGCTTGAGATTTAACCCTTTTGCACGAAAGAACCGAATAACATCCGGGCTGATGGGATGACCTCCTGTGATGGCAGCTCGAATTTGTCCACAACCCACCCGATCGAGGAGTGGGCGATAGACGATTCTGGCGAATATTTTATGAAGGAGTTGTAAGTAGGTGGGAACCAGTTCCTTCTTGGCTTCTCGATCGACAACCGCTCCTCCAATCTTTTCCCCCAAAGCAAAAAGCTTACGTTTGATAAAGCCAGCATCGGCAATTTTCACCCTGATCTTGGAGGCCAGGTCCTCCCAGAAACGTGAAGAAGTGATAATGACCACGGGTCCAATTTCGCGAAAATCTTCTGCCTGGGTCTCCAATGTCTCGGGGAAATTCATGGCCATCCCCGTTAGCGGTGACACACCCATCCCCCACATCTGGTCTACAATCCATGCCGTTGGGGTGATCGAAATCCAATTATCACCCACGCCAATAGGGGCGGTCTCAACCCATTTCCTGGCAATTTCAGTGAAACTTCGATGGGAGATCATCGCCAATTTGGGTATCCCCGTCGTTCCGGAGGTCATGATCATTAAAGCCACCTCATCCGGCTTTCCCTTCTTTAACTCCTCCTCAAACCGATTGGGTTGCTCTTTATCTACCTTGGCACCTAGATCCAGGAGTTCTTTAAAGCTCATCAACCATGGGTTATTGACATAGGTCCTCATGCCCGTTGGGTCAACATAAATGACTTTCCGCACATGGGAGAGTTGTTCCTTCATCTCCAAGAGCTTGTCCACCTGCTCCTGATCCTGGGCGACCACATAAGTTGCCTGGATACGATTCAGCATCGTTGTCAGCTCTTTGGCGATCGACGAGGTAAACAAGTTCACCGTAATGGCACCAATAGCTTGAGCTCCCATTTCACTGAACAACCATTCGGGGTGGTTGTCAGTGATAATCCCAATATTTTCACCCCGTTTAAGACCAAGGGCAATAAACCCTAAAGCCGCATGTTTCGTATAACGGAGATAATCCTCCCAACTATAGGCCAGCCATATGCCATACATCTTCTCCCGAATCGCAATCTTCTCCTGACCTAATTGTTCAGCCTGTTTGAATAATATCTGAGGAAGTGTATATTGGGTTAAGGATGATAAAATTTCTTGGTCGTATCGCTTTGTTTTTTCAACTTCCATACAGATTCAGCTCCGCTTCGATAACGATGATGGAAGAATGGTGAATTCGTAAAAAATTGTCATTCCCGTGAAAACGGGAATCCAGAAGAATTCCAAACACCTAAAAAGACTGGATTCCTGCTGGAGTTTACCCCGTACTTGATACGGGGCAGGAATGACAAAAGATAGCCTTTTCAAACCTTTTACGAGACCATCAATATTGGGTTAATACTAAAAGCTCCTAAGAAATTATTTCCCCCCATCCATCATTCCAATGTTCCAACATTCCACTAATCCCTCTAACCCCCCTTCGTAAAGAGGGGGTTGGGGGGATTAAAACTTGGTTGTGTCACCCAGATAGGCCTTGATGACCTCGGGATGATTTTGAATGACCTCCGGGGTACCTTCTGCAATCCTCTCCCCGAAATTTAAAACCATAATCCGTTGTGAGATGCTCATCACAACGGACATATCATGTTCAACCAGGATGATAGTCTGTCCCCATCCGGAGTTTAACTCCAGTAAGAAGCGGACCATATCCTCCTTTTCCTCAAGAGTCATCCCAGCAAAGGGCTCATCAAGCACCAATAACTTCGGCTCCAAGGCAAGGGCGCGGCCCAGCTCAACCCTCTTCCGCATCCCGTAAGGCAAGGACCCGACCGGTTTCTTACGAATGGGTTGCATTTCCAGGAAGTCGATAAGTTCCTCCAGGACCTGACGGTGATAGACCTCCTTTTTCCGGACGGATGAGGAAAAGAGAGCCGCTTTACCAATGCCATAGTCGCAGTAAAGATGTCTTGCCAGTAGCATGTTGGCTAGTACTGTTACACCCGGAAAGAGTTCGATATTCTGATAGGTCCTCCCGATCCCCTTCTTTGTGATCTCATGGGGATGGTGACCTGTGATCTCTTCTCCATTGAACACAATCTGACCTTTTTGGGGGTGATAATACCCTGTAATACAGTTGAGCAGGCTCGTTTTGCCTGCCCCGTTGGGACCAATCACACTGACAAACTCTCCTGTGCGCACAGTGAGATCAACATCGTGGAGTGCCATCACACCCCCAAAATTCAGAAAAATTTTCTTTACCTCCAACTCAGCCCGCCGGTCGACGGACTGAGTGGAGGCGAAGACACTGGGTTGTCCTCGGAATGCCTTCATCTATTTCCCCTTTAGTACGTTTAAAATCTTGGGTTTCTCTTTTCCAGGAATAAAGAAATTAGTCATCGGCGTATATGTCATATTCTCATGAATGTGCACGATTCTTCCTTTGAACGAAGCCCCATGATCCTCTTTGGTGAAGGTCACATTGGGAACGAGGCCAACAAAGTCTTCATTATTAAAGGTTTCCATAGCCTTATTTATCGTCTCTGCGTTGATCTTTCCATAAAGCCCAGAAGCCCTATGCATGGCCCTCTCCATAACCATGCCGACCACTACACCTTCCCAGTAAGAGGTTTCGAAGAAATCCACGGTCTTGTACTTCGCCCATAATTTCTCTAATAACATGATTCCGGGCATCTTCTCTCCTTTAGGCGTTTTATCTGCTGGGAGTACACCACAGAATTGCATTGCAACTCGATCGCGGATTAGACCTTGTCCAAGTTTAAAGAAATCTGGGTCTGTGGATGTCCATGTCCCTATAAAAGGCACATTATAATTAATTTTATCAGCTGCTTTTAGAGCCACGTAAACCTTATCTGGAAGAATTTGCATGAAGATGTATTCTGCCCCTTTTGCTTTCAGACGAAGAAGTTCAGTGGTTAGATCTACGGCATCAGGGGGAAATGCTTCAATACTTACGATGTTAATATTGTTTTTAGCAGCATACTCCTTGCTTGGGTCATGAACGGCTTTTCCATAGGAGTTATTAGAAGTTAACAGACCCACCTTTGGAGCATCCTTTCCTGTATGAATAGATCGGAAATACTCCATGACCGCGTACGAGTCCAAAATATAACTTCCAAATGCGATATACATGTAATCTCTTGGTGGATTGTTTAAACCTTGAAATGTTGAATAGTTTATGGTTGGTATTTTATATTCCTGAATGATAGGCTTTGCTTGAAGACCTGCGCCAGCATCCCAAGTGGCAATCATATCCACTTTCTCTTCACATAACATTTTGACGAATTTATTTGACTCAGGAACTCTATAAGCATGGTCAAGAACTTTTAAATCGATTTTTCTACCACCAACACCCCCTTTTACATCGTTGACATAACGAAAATAATCTTGGTGACCTTTTGCGTGGTATTGCCCCCAAGAGGATGATGGACCCGTGAGATTGATGACCGCACCCACCTTTATGGGTTGAGCTCCACCCGTCACTGTCAATCCAAGACAAATGAATCCTGAAATAACTGCAAAAATGAACAATTTTTTCATGATTTTCCCCTCCCAAATTTAGTTGTTCGAAATTGACTCCCGTCACCGTTCTCTTAAAAAACCTTGATTAGAAGAATCTTGTCCGTCTATCGTGACAGGCACCACCCCCTTTCCTATCGGAATGTATCAGGGGACTCCTCTCGCCGGAGGGTCCCTGCCCGCGCCATACAGGGCAACGGATAGTTAGGTTAAGCTCAGTTGCTGGAAATTGCCGTTTTATAAAAACAGGAAGTTAGAGACTTTTCAATAAGATAACGCAAGATCAGCTTTAAACCGCCAGCCCTATTTTACGCATCTAAGAAATTATTGCAAGTAAAAAACACCACCAATTAGTCAGAATCCCAGATTTTCTCTAAAGCTACTGAAATCACAATGGTTCTTGGTACCACGGCGTTTGAATTTGCTCTATGAAATAACAGTTGTAATGGATTGAAAGTCTCTGCTCTATCTAATTCAGTCTTACTGAGACGACCTTCGAAACTCCGGGGGTCTCCATCGTGATACCATAGAGGGTGTTGGCGGTCTCCATCGTCTTTTTGTTGTGCGTGATGATAAGGAATTGAGAAGTCTTGGAAAATTCTTTGACGAGTTCGATGAAACGATTGATATTGGCATCATCCATAGGGGCATCCACCTCGTCGAGCAAGCAGAAGGGCGTGGGTTTAATCATGAAGAGCCCGAAGAGCAGGGCCGTGGCAACCAGGGCTTTTTCTCCACCCGAGAGGAGATCGATATTCAGGAGTTTCTTCCCACCAGGTTGGGCCATGATATCGATTCCCGTCGTGGCAGGATCCTGTTCATCCAAGAGAATGAGACTGGCCTGACCTCCTTTAAAAAGTCTCGCGAAGACCTCTTTGAATTTCTCATTCACGAGATGGAAGGTTTCAAGAAACCGTTTGGTCGTCGTCCGATTAATCCGGATGATCGCCTTTCTAAGGGTATCCAGGGCCTGCTGCAGATCGGCCTGTTGTTCGGTGAGAAAGTCGTACCGTCTTTTGAGCTCCTGATATTCTTCAAGGGCCATCAGGTTGACCTCTCCAAACCCTTCGAGGGCTGTCTTCAACTCTGCCAACCGCTTCGACATCTCCTCTCTTTGGACCTCTGAGAGCTCACCTCCAAGAGAAGTGGAAAGGGTGGTCCCATATCGCTCTCTCATCGAATCCTGGAGATGTTGAAGCTTCAATTGGTACTCAGAAACCCGTATCTCCTCCTCATGGATCTTCTGGCGGAGATCCTCCAGTTCCTGTCGTAGAAATCGGGTGGAAGCCTCTACCTCCTTCCATTCGCCCGAGAGAGCGTCAACCTTTTCCCTCTGAAGGACAAGGGTTTCTTCATGCCCCCGGTGTTTCTCAATCTGCTCTTCTAACTCCCTCTCCCTTTGATCGATTCGCTCGTGAAGGGAGAGGCTTTCTCTTCTGCATTCGCGAATCCCGGTGACTTTCTTAATGATCTGATCATGCAATGTTTTTAGATTCTCACAAACATGAAACAGCTGACCTTCCATCCCCCTCTGTTTTTCCTCTATGGAAGCAAGGAAAACCTTTTTCTCCGTGATCTTTCCTCCCAATTCTTCTGTGCCTTCCCTCACCTCCTCCACCGTCTTTTTCAAAGACTGAAGTTCCCCTTCCCTCTCCTGTTTCCCTGCCTCCTCTCTCTCCATTTGGGCCAAGACCGTTGTCTTCGTCTCTTCAATATCCCGTTCTTCCTCCCGGAGTTCCTGTCCCTCAAACTGGAGAACTTCCATTTTCTGCTGAAATTGAGAGAGTTCTTTTCTCAATCCTTCCAAATCCCTTTCCTGATGGAGGAGCTCGATTTCCTTCTCCTGAATCTCTGTCTTCCTTTTTTCTAACAGTCCTTCTTTCTCTGCGATCTCTTTCTGGAGACGTCCCTCCTCTTCATGGGCTTTTTGATAGGCCTCCTCTTCTTCCGCGGTCTTTTTCTCTAATTCCCTGATCACCCTCCTCCGTTCCAGGATGCTCAGCCCCTGATCGAGGCTACCGCCAGAAACGACTCCAGACCGCTCTACCACTTCCCCTTCGAGCGTGACAAGGGTTCCAAAGGCCTCCTCCTGTTTGATCCATTCGAAGGCCTCTTCCAAATGGTCTACAACCCCCACCTCCCCGATTAAAAATTGGGCGATGGGAGCAAAGTCCTCCTTCACACGGACAAATTGGAGGAGAGGTAAGGGTTTCCCTTTTTCTCCTGCCTGTGAAGACCGGTGGTGATCTCCATTTCCCTTCACCCCAAGGGGGATGAAACTTCCCCGACCCCGAGACTCTTTCTTGAGGAGAGCAATCGCCTCCATGGCCTCCTTTTCATCTTCCACGATCAAGTATTGCAATCGCTGTCCTAATACGGCTTCTAAAGGAACTTCATATTGGGGCTCGGGTTCGAAGAGATCGGCCACTACACCCAAGACCCTTTTCCACTTCTCCCGCTCCTCCCTCTTCTGGAGGAGAATGGACTTCACCCCTTTTTCAAAACCCTCATAATTCTCCTGGAGTTCTTTTAAAGAGAGAAATCGAGACTGGTCCTGCCTTAACATCTCTTCCAGGGCTGATCGCTCCGTCTGTTTCGCACGCAGAGCTTCTCTCAACTTTTCGATTTCCCCTTCCCATCTCTCTTTCTCTCCTTGAAGTGTCAATTGAAGAGACCGTGTCAGTTCCCTCTCTTTCTCTGTTCTCGATAAGTCCTCTTTGAGTTGGGCCATCCCGCTCCGCACCTCTTCCGATTCCTTCTCGTGAGATCGAATTCTCCTCTGAAGATCTTCCTTCCTCTCTTCCAAATGGGATTGGCGGTTTTTGAGAGACGTCAATTGGGTGAGCGTGTCGATCAATTTACTCTTCTCAGCTTCTAACTGCTCTGAAACCTCTTGGTAGGTACCCCTAAATTCATTGAAAAGAATCTCCCATTCTTTCGTGATCTCTTCATTCTCATGGCGCTCCTCTTTCAATTCCAATCGGATCTGCTCGGTTCTCCTCCGTTCCCTCTGACCTCCTCTCCAGGTCTTCAGTCCCTCCCTCACCTCTTCAATCATCTGGGCCTCTTGTTTTTGAAGGCTGCCTTCTTCCCTTCTGAAGAATTCAACCTCATTCTCCGTCTTTTGAATCCTCTGGCCCAGTTCGTAGACCCCTTGCTGAAGGGAACGAAGTTTCTCTTCCTCCTCCATGCTTCTAAGTCTCATCCCTTCGACCGAGGCCTCCCTCTCTGCCATCTGTGTGGAGATCTTCATCTCCCTCTCTCGAAGGGCCTTGAGGTAGCCTCTCGCAGCTTCTCCTTTCTCAGAGAACTCCGCATATTCCTGAAGGCCAAAACGGATTTCGATTTCTTTGACTTCCTTTCGGATGGCCTTGTACTCCTCTGCTCGTTTGACCTGTCGTTCTAGAGTGATGATCTGCCGCTTCACCTCAGCGATGATGTCTTGAATCCGAAGAAGGTTCTGTTGAGTCGCCTCCATCTTCATCAGGGCCAGCCTTTTTCGCTCCTTATATTTGGCAATGCCCCCAGCTTCCTCGATCAAGAAACGCCGATCCTGGGGATTGGCGGCGATGATATGCTCGACCCGGCCCTGTTCTACGATGGAATATCCGTTCACCCCAATACCCGTATCTAAGAAAAGGTCGGTGATGTCCCGTAAGCGGCAAGGCACTTTATTGACGAGGAACTCACTCTCTCCGGACCGGTAGAGCCTGCGGGTAATCGTAATTTCACTGCATTGCTCATATCCCTTTGGAGAAGACCCGTCCTCATTGATGAAGGTGAGGTTGACTTCCGCCATCCCCAACGGTTTCCTGCCGTCTGTCCCGTTAAAGATGACATCCTCCATCAACTTTCCTCGTAAATGTTTCGCACTCCTTTCGCCAATGGCCCAAAGCACCGCATCGACGATGTTCGACTTGCCGCAACCATTGGGACCCACGATCGTAGTGATTCCCTCCGGAAAGTGAAGATGGAGGCGGTCCACAAAAGATTTGAACCCAATCACTTCAAGTGCCTTAAGTTTCATGAAACCCTCTTGCCACTTTCGAAATCTCTATAACAAGCTCAAAACCAAATGTCAAAGCCCCTGCCTACTGTAGGGATGTCGACATTTTTTTATTGAGATCTCTTAATATATTCTATCGCTCTTTGAAGCCGTTGAATCACGACCTCCTGACCTAGAATCCCCATGACCTCATCAATCGGAGGGCTGACGGTCTTGCCGGTCAGAGCCACTCGAAGGGGTTGGGCAATTTTCACGAGAGGCACTCCCCCGGTTTCGGCCAACTGTTGAATCAGGTGGTGGCATTTTTCCTTATCCAAACCGGCCTCTTTGGATGAAGCATCGACGACCTGCTCAAGAAAGGACACGGAATCCCTGTTTAAGAATTTCTCTGCAGCCTTCTGATCATAAGTGATCCCTTCGCAGAAGTAAAATTCTGCAAGGTCAGCCATCTCCACCAAGGTCTTTACCCTCTCTCGCAAAGAGAGGACCACCTTCCTCAGGAGATTGAGACCGGGGATGGAATAACCCCTGGCTTCGACAAAAGGCCGAAACATCTTTACCAATTCATCCAAATCCGTTCTCTTGATATACTGAGAGTTCAACCAATCCAGTTTTCCGGGATTGATGGCAGCCGCAGATTTTCCCACCGCCTCCAGGCTAAACTTCTCGATCAACTCTTGTCGAGTAAACTCTTCCTGGTCCCCATAGGACCATCCCAGGCGGACCAGATAATTGACGACCGCTTGAGGAAGATAACCCATCCTCTTGTACTCCATCACCGATTGGGCCCCATGCCTTTTGGAGAGTTTCTTCTTATCCGGCCCTAGGATCATGGAGACATGGCCGAAGGCAGGTAGCGGGTAGCCCAATGCTTGATAGATCTGCATTTGGCGGGGGGTGTTGTTCAGATGATCATTTCCCCGGATGACATGAGTGATGTCCATCGTGGCATCATCCACCACGACCGAAAAATTATAAGTGGGGAGTCCATCACTTCTCAAGATGATCAAATCATCCAACTCCGTGTTGTCAAATTCCACCCGGCCTTGAATGAGATCCTCCACAACGGTCTTCCCTTCATCCGGAGAGAGAAACCGAATTGCAAAGGGAGTGTCTGGGCGGGCCACCTTCCTGTGAAGGCAGGTTCGATCGTATTTGGGTTTGAGTCCCGCTTTCAGAGCCGCCTCTCGTTTTGCGTCCAGTTCCTCAGGAGTACAATAGCAACGGTAAGCCCTCCCCTTTCCCAGAAGTTCCTCCGCCGCCTCTCGATAGAGATGGATTCGTTGAGTCTGGTAAAAGGGGCCTTCATCCCAATCCATTCCTAGCCAGGTCATGGCATCTAAAATCACCTGGATCGATTCTTGAGTTGAGCGGGCGGCATCCGTGTCTTCAATGCGAAGAACAAAAACCCCTTTCTGATGGCGGGCCAATAACCAATTGAAAAGGGCCGTTCGTGCCCCTCCAATATGGAGATCACCCGTGGGACTGGGCGCGAATCGCGTTCTCACTTTTGTCATCGTGATTTTAATCCTCAATCATGGAACGAATAATAAAAAAATCCCCCTAGCCCCCCTGCCTACCGGACAGGCAGGCTTTTCTAAAGGGAGGTTGGGGGGATTCTGCTTCCCACTGAAATGGCTAAATGAGATCGTCAATGGCCTTGAGTGCATCGTCCAGTTTCTCAAGGTTGTCTCCCCCGGCCTGGGCAAAATCGGGACGTCCTCCTCCTGTTCCTCCAATATGGAGGGCAATCTTCTTGATCAAATCGTTGGCCTTAAACCGCTGGATGAGATCATCAGTTACCCCCAGGATCAAGGATGCCTTGCTTTCACTTTGCCCTCCCAAGAGGATGATTCCGGAACCTATCTTCACCTTCAACTGGTCCACAAAATCCCTCATTCGCTTTGGGTCCTTCCCATTCACCTTGGCAGTGAGGATCTTCACCCCTTTTACCTCTCTGACGGAAGCAAGAAGGTCCAGGATCTCCTGATGAGATGATTTATCCCTGAACGAGAGGAGCTCCCTCTCCAATTCCTTCTGTTTTTCAAAGAATCGCTCCAGTCTGGAGGAGAGCTCTCCAGGAGCCGATTTGAGGGCAGAGGCAATCTCCCAGAGCTCTCTTTCCTCCTCTTTGATAAAACGGTAGGCCCCTTCACCGGTCAGGGCTTCAACCCTCCTCACCCCTGCAGCGACTCCGGCCTCATTGACGACTTTGAAAAGGCCGATATCTCCCGTCCTCGACGTATGGGTTCCTCCGCAGAGTTCGATGCTGAAATCAGAAACCATCACCACCCTCACCCTCTCACCATATTTTTCTCCGAAGAGGGCCATGGCTCCCGACTGGAGGGCATCTTCCACGGGCATGATCTTGGTCTCGACTTTCAGATTCTCGCGGATCTTCTGATTGACCAAAAACTCCACTTGTTCGAGATCCTTCTTTTCAACCGGAGCAAAGTGGGTGAAGTCGAACCTCAACCGATCGGGCGCCACCAGCGAGCCTGCCTGATGAACATGAGTTCCCAACACCTCCCTCAATACGGCCTGAAGCAGATGGGTGCCGGTATGATTCAGGGTGATGGCCCTTCGTCGATCCGGATCGACCTTGAGGCTGGCCTTCATCCCTTCCTTCACCGTCCCTCTCTTCACCTTCCCTTTATGGACGATCAAATCTTCAATGGGCCTGAGAGTCTCCTCCACCTGCAAGGAAAAGTCTTCATGGAAAATCACTCCCTGATCCCCAACCTGACCGCCGGCCTCGCCATAGAACGGGGTCTTCTCCGTCACCACCTCCACTGTGTCTCCTTCTGAAACGAGGGAGACGATTTCATCGCCTTTGAACAATTTCACAATTTTGGTTTCGGTCTCCATCTCCTCATAACCGGTGAAAGTCGTCTTGACTCCCTCATTCGCCAGACGCCGGTAAATCTCCTTCGTCTTCCCTTCTCCGAGCCCCTGCCACGCCTGTTTACTCTTCTGTCTCTGCTCTTCCATCTGGGCCCTGAACCCGGCTTCGTCAAAAGACATACCTTCGTCTTGAAGGATCTCAGTGGTCAGGTCGAGAGGAAATCCGTAGGTGTCATAGAGGCGGAAGGCCACCTCTCCAGGAAGGATCTTCACCCTTTTCTTCTGGAGCTCTTCCAATTCCTCCCGGAGAATCTTCAGACCTGAATCGAGGGTCTCGGAGAAACGCTCCTCTTCATTCCGAATGACTTTCGAGACAAAGGCCTCTGATTCTCTCAGCTCAGGATAGGCTTCTTTCATTAGATCCACCACCCGGGCGGAGGTGCGATGGAGAAAAGGCTCCTTAATCCCAAGAATCTTTCCGTGCCGCATCGCCCTTCTCATGATCCGACGGAGAACATATCCCCTTCCTTCGTTGGAGGGAAGGACACCATCATTAATCAGAAAGGTCGCCGCTCGGCTGTGATCTGCGATGACCCGGATGGAGATGTCCGGTCGGGGGTCTTTCCCGTAAGGGACACGGCTGATGATTTCAATCTCTCTGAAGATGGGCTTGAAGAGATCGGTTTCGTAGTTACTCTGGACACCATGGAGGATGGCTGAGATCCGTTCCAGGCCCATCCCTGTATCAATGCAGGGTTTAGCAAGAGGATGCATTTTCCCTTCTCCATCTCGGTTGAACTGCATGAAGACAAGGTTCCAGAGTTCTAAATACCGATCGCAATCACATCCGACACGGCAATCGGGGCGACCGCAACCCACCCCCTTTCCCTGATCGATGACCAATTCCGAACAGGGACCGCAAGGCCCTGTCTCTCCCATGGCCCAGAAATTATCCTTTTCTCCCATCCGGACAATCCGCTCCGCTGGAATGCCGACCTTTCTCCAGAGATCGAAGGCATCGTCGTCTTCGAGATAGACGGTGATCCACATCTTCTCTGCGGGAAGTCCCCATTGATGGATGAGAAGGTCCCAGGCCATCTCGATGGCCTCTTTCTTGAAATAGTCCCCGAAGGAGAAGTTTCCCAGCATCTCAAAAAAGGTATGGTGCCGGGCTGTTTTTCCCACAATCTCCAGGTCGTTATGTTTTCCTCCTGCACGGACACATTTCTGCGAGGTAGCAGCTCGTTGATAGTCCCGAATCTCTTCGGCTAAGAAGACCCCTTTGAACTGGACCATGCCAGCATTGGTGAAGAGCAGCGTCGGATCGTTCTTGGGGACCAAGGACGAGCTCCGAACAATCCGATGGTTTTTCTCCTCAAAATATCTAAGAAACGCTTTTCGAATCTCAGCAGAGGTCATCGCTTCGAACCCGTTCCTCCTCCTTCATGGATTCTCGGATCTATGGGTTTCCCGAATTTCACCTTTTTCTCTTCTACTTTGGCTTCCTCTTTGGCTTCCTCTTTCTGCTTCTCGAAATGCTCAAAATCTTCCCAGGAGACATCACTGCTGGCGAGAATCCCCTTTACCCGCAGGGCGAAGTCATCCGGATTGGTACAATGCTTGAGGGCTTCTTCGTAGGTGATCAAATTTTCCTGCATCAGAAACATGAGGGACTGGTCGAAGGATTGCATCCCGTAACTAGTGTACCCTTTCGATATGGCATCATTGATCTCATTGGTCTTATCCTTCTCGATGATGCACTCTTTCACTCTGGCCGTTGAGACCATAACCTCCACGGCGGGGACTCGTCCGAAGCCGTCTGCCTTCGGCACCAAGCGCTGGGAGACGACCCCTTTGAGCACCCCTGCCAGTTGGAGGCGAACCTGCTTCTGATGGTAGGGAGGGAAAACGGAGATGATACGGTTGATCGTTTCGGTGGCATTCAAGGTATGCAGGGTGGACATAACTAAATGTCCAGTCTCCGAAGCGGTCAGAGCGGTTTCAATCGTTTCGAAGTCCCGCATCTCACCCACCAGGATCACATCCGGATCCTGACGGAGAGCCACTCGCAAGGCACTGGAAAAGGTGTTCGTGTCCGAACCGATCTCCCTTTGGTCCACGATTGACTTCTTGTCTTCGTGGATGAATTCAATGGGGTCCTCGATGGTGATGATATGACAATTCCGGCTGTCGTTAACGATATCGATCATTGACGCCAGGGTGGTCGACTTCCCGCTTCCAGTGGTTCCGGTCACGAGGATGAGACCCCGATGTTCCAAGGAGATATCCTCGAGCACCTTGGGCAGGTGAAGGTCCTT
This sequence comes from uncultured Syntrophaceae bacterium, assembly GCA_964390545.1. Classification (GTDB taxonomy): domain Bacteria; phylum Desulfobacterota; class BSN033; order BSN033; family UBA1163; genus CAYMJV01. The sequence continues at coordinate 1,377 of CAYMJV010000009.1, read as the reverse complement.
CAGACCCTTGATTTGATAAGGGACGATCCGGAGGGCAATCCGGATCTTCCCTCGTTGTTGAAAGACATTGACTCGGAACCGGCCGAGGCCATAGACTTCATACCCCATATCGACCTCCCGGTTCTTGATGAATCGTTCCTTCTGCCAGTCGTTCATGAGACCGAACGCCATCTTCGACACATCATTCGAATCGAAGGGTTTCACCTTATTCCAGGCTCTCAGAGATCCATTCACCCTGAAGATGGGAGGGGTCCCCACCTTAATGTGAACGTCGGAAGCTTCCTGAGCAAGGGCTTCTAATAGGATTTGGTTTAAATCCATGATTTGTCCTCCTCTGTCTTACTCCGTTGATCCGCTTTTGAGGGAACGATAGTTCTCAAGAATCTCTTTCTCCATTTCTTCCTGCATCTTGGCATTCTCTTTCAGAAAAACCTTGGCATTCTCTCTTCCCTGGCCAATCCTCTTATCTTTATACGTATACCAGGTCCCGCTCTTCTCAACAATATTCTTCTCTACCGCCAGGTCGAGGACATCGCCTTCTCTAGAAATGCCTTCTCCATAGATCAGATCGAACTCCACCTCTCTGAAGGGAGGTGCAACCTTATTCTTCACCACACGAACCTTGGTCCGGCTTCCGATCACGTCCTGGCCCTGTTTGATGGCGGCGATGCGCCGGATATCGAGCCGGATAGTGGAATAGAATTTAAGGGCGTTGCCTCCTGTGGTCGTCTCCGGATTTCCAAACATCACTCCGATCTTCATCCGGATCTGGTTGACAAAGATGACGATCGTGTTCGATTTGCTGATGGTGCCGGTCATCTTTCTCAAAGCCTGAGACATGAGCCTGGCCTGAAGTCCCATGTGGGCATCTCCCATCTCCCCTTCGATCTCGGCTTTGGGAACCAGGGCGGCCACCGAATCGATGACAATCACATCGACGGCACTGCTTCGAACCAGCTCCTCTGCAATCTCCAGGGCCTGCTCTCCGGTATCGGGTTGAGAGATGAGAAGTTTATCAACATCGACACCCAATCGTTTCGCATACTTAACATCCAAGGCATGCTCAGCATCGATAAATACGGCCGTCCCTCCCACTTTCTGAGCCTCCGCAACGGCATGGAGGGCCAAGGTCGTCTTTCCGGAAGCCTCAGGTCCGAAAATCTCCACAACTCTCCCTCTTGGCAGTCCCCCCACCCCCAGAGCAAGATCTAAAGAGAGGGACCCCGTGGAGACAATGGGCATCTCTCCGGGCAGTGTGTTCTCCCCCCATCTCATAATAGCTCCCTTGCCGTATTGTCTCTCAATCTGTGAGATTGCCAAATTCAACGCCTTCTCTTTACTGGAATCCGGTTTCATTATTCCTCCTAACTCCGGCTC